>JAADDR010000148.1 GCA_013153865.1 Chlorobiota bacterium
AAACCGGCGGAAAAAACGGTAAATACGAATATTAAAGCCAGCAACGAGAAATAGGAATAATAATCTTTTGTATATCGTACAAACAAAATAATCAGAATAAGGGCATACATCGTAAACAAAGCGAAATACACCGATGTTGCACCCGAAAGCGATGCCGATAAAAGGGATAAAGTAAATGCGGAAAATGATAATATAAGAGATCTTCCGAAGGGAATTATTCTTGCGGCAAGTTTAATAAAGGAATCCGTAAAAAATATCAGCGATAAATAAAGTATTGTCGTAAAAACAACTATCGTTATTTTATAAATATCCGGTTTTATAAAAGATTGTATGTCGAATGACATTTTTGAATTAAGAATAATATCTTTAAACAAAACCGAAATTTCGATAAACAACCAAAATGACGTCAATAAAAATATGAGGAGCAAAAAGTCCGAAATTATTTTGTTGCCTAAAGCGAATTTTTGAAATAATTTTTCCAACGGGAATAGGTCAAACAATCTGACAACGGAAAATGCGGCAAAAATCGAAATGAAAATTATATCCGCAAGTCTGTCAAAAGGAAAAACTCCGGAGAATAATTCTTCGGAGAAGAAGCCGCTGCCCGACAAATACGAGGGACGGTTAAATATAATAAGTATGGCAAAAAACACAAATAAACCCGGTAATATAATAAAGGCAGGCAAATACGTTTTTTCAGAATATGATATGCTTAAAATAACAGAGTTAAAAAACAGCATCAAAAATATCAGAGCAGTAATAAACAGAAAAAACGGAAGTTCCGTATCCTTATCCGTATCTGTAATATTATTTGACGGAATAAGAGAAAATAAATAATTTCCTTCGGTGTCTTTTATGTTTTTTCCTATTGCCATAGGCGAAAGTGAGACAATTACCGAAGAAGGTAAATCAATGCCTGCCGAAAATGTGTTTTTCAGATATTTGTTTTCGTAAAAGAAGTTATTTTTTATACGATACAAGGCAACTGCCCGAAATCCGTCAATATCTGCCGTTTTTATTCTATACCAGCCGTTTCGGGCTCTTATTACTTTGCTGTTTTCGAAACCGGATGCCGAAAAAGAGAACGATGCGGGAAAAGAATTATCTGTCCAGAATTTAAGAGAATCGTTTTGATAAATAAGAACGGTAAAGTTTTTCTTTTGTTCGATTTTAAGATGCTTAAAAAACTCCGCACTGCTTTTATCTTTCAATACGGAAATATTTTTTTTTATCTCTCCGGCATAAAATTTCAGAAGTTTCTCTGTTTCGATATCGGCCTTACGTATTTTAGATTCTATTCGTTTTACGTTCAGGCGAAGACTTACGTCTTTCTTCGCCGATTTATCGGAATAATAAGACAGCAAAAAAAATATTACGGATAAAAACAGAAAAACGATATGTTTCCGGTAATTAATCATTATGATAAGGTTCGCCTTTTATTATGGTAAATGCTCTGTATAATTGTTCGAGAAACAATAATCGCACGATTTGATGCGAAAATGTCATATCCGACAAAGATAATTTTCCGTTTGCTCTTTCGTAAACGGCATCCGAGAATCCGTATGCTCCGCCCGTCAGAAAAATTAAATGTTTTACTCCCGATGCAATTTTATTCTCGATAAATTCCGAAAACTTGCGAGAAGTAAGGCGTTTGCCTTTTTCGTCAAGTAATATTAAAAAATCGTTATTTTTTAATTGTTTTAATATTTGCTCGCCTTCTCTTTGTTTTATTATTTTTACGGGCATATTTTTACCCGGTTTTAAATCTTTCAGAATTTTAATTTCAAAATCGACATAACGTTTTATGCGTTTTTCATATTCCGAAATTCCTTTTTCAAGATAATCAAAAGCCGTTTTTCCGACAAGCATTAAAGTTATCTTCATAATTTAAGTATCGAAGAAATCACAAAATCAATTAAAAACGCAATTTAACGATATTTTTATTTTTTCGGAAAATTTATTTACGCGAAATTATTATTCTGATTTCTTTTCTTTCGCCCGGATTTTCGTTTCGATTTTTTACGCCCCGAAGTTCTTTTCCCCGTTTTTTTCTTTTCTTTTGATATTTCTGCCGAAACATTAATACCTTTATATTTTACTCCTTTAAAAGCTCTTAAAATATCATCTTCGTATCTGCCGTCAACTTCAAAAAAGGCAAAAGTTTTCATAATATCTATTTTGCCGACGTCAATATCGCGCATACCGGTAAAATCATTAATTAAACCTATAAGTTTTGCGGGCGATAACTTCTTTTTAGACCCTATGTTTATAAAAAAACGCGTAAATCCGCTTTCTTTACCTCTTCGTTTTTTACTTTGTTTGTCCGTATTATCCGGTTCTTCGTAAATATTCAAATCCGGGGCATCTTTATAGTATGATAAAAATCTGTTAAACTCGGCAGAGACAAAGTGTTTTATTAAATCTTCCCTGTTTAACCAACTTAATTTTTTATATATAATCGGCATAAAGGGTTCTATTTGTGCTTCGTCAACTTCCGTTTTTTCTATTTTATCTATCAAACTGAACAATTGTTTTTCGCAAATTTCTCTTCCGCTCGGAACCGCTTTACGCTTAATCTTTTTACCGAGTTTTTTTTCAATATTTTTAAGCCCGGAAAGTTCCCGCGAATGAATTAAAGAAATTGAAGTTCCGCTTTTTCCCGCTCTGCCTGTTCTTCCGCTGCGGTGAATATATGTTTTAGGATCTTCCGGAATATTATAATTTATAACATGTGTTAAATCATTAACATCCAACCCTCTCGCCGCAACATCCGTTGCTACCAGAATTTGTAAATGTTTGCGACGAAACCGGTTCATTACAAAATCTCGTTGAGCTTGCGATAAGTCCCCGTGCAATGCTTCGGCATTATAACCGTTTTCTATCAACCTGTCGGCAACTTCTTTTGTGTCTCTTCGCGTTCTGCAAAACACTATGCCGTATATATCCGGATGCGAATCCAATATGCGTTTCAAAACTTTAAACCTGTCCTTTGCTTTCGAAAGGTAATATTGATGATTTACGTTTTCGGCACCGGTATTTTTTTCTCCTGCGGAAATTTCGTCAAAATCGCGCATATATTTTCGGGCAATTTTAGATATTTCCGGAGGCATTGTAGCCGAAAAAAGAAGAGTTTGTTTCTCTTCCGGAGCAGATGCCAAAACAGCGTCCAATTCATCTTTAAATCCCATATCCAGCATCTCGTCGGCTTCATCCAAAACGAGAAAATCTATATTATTTATTTTTAACTTCTTTCGTTTTATCAAATCCAGAACACGCCCGGGTGTCCCCACCGCAATTTGGCATCCTTTATTCAGTTCCGCAATTTGTTTTTCCGCACTTGCTCCGCCGTATATAGTTGCAATTCTTATATTTTTAAGATATTTCGAATAATTTTTAATATCATTGCTTATCTGAACACATAATTCTCGCGTAGGAGATAAAATAAGAGCTTGTGTTTTTCCGCTTTCCGGATTTATTTGATTTAAAATCGGCAATCCGAAAGCCGCCGTTTTACCTGTTCCGGTTTGTGCCAATGCCACCAAATCCTTTTTCTTTTCGAGCAGATAAGGAATAGTTAACTCTTGTATCGGAGTAGGTTTTTCGAAGCCGAGCTCAGACACGGCTTTTATTATTTGCGGGTTAATACCCGTCTCTTCAAATGTTTGCATGAAATAATTTTGGAATAATCGGACAAAGGTAGGACTTTTTTATGCTTAAACAAGTTTATTTTTAACAAGTAAAAACAATACATACTTTTAAAATAAATAAGCCGTTACAACAATTAAAATTTATATCTTCGCAAATAAAAAAATTAAACAAACTGAATGAAAAATATATTGCATTACGGGCTGCAACGAAGCGGAACTAATTTCTTAGAAACATTGATGTTAAAAAATTTCGATATAAACATCGTTAACGGAAGTAACAGAGCTCATCCTTTACACAAACACTTCAGATTATACGACAACAAAAATTTGATACCGGAACCTAAATATAAAAATAACATGAAATTCAAACATTTCTCCGATTATGAAAAGAGTTTTAACATAAATACTCCGGTTCACGGAATACTTATTCTTTCTAAAGACCCTTACAGCTGGCTTATAAGTTACAAAAAATGGGCAAAAAAATGTAAATGGCCCGAGCCCGATTATAATTACATAGAAGAATATAACCAATTTTACGGTAAATGGGCAGAATTTTCTAAACAAGACAACAGAATAATGTTTATAAGATATATAGATTTGCTGGATAATGCCGACTTAATTCTTGATAAAACGGAAACTGAATTTAATTTAAAAGCAAAACAAAACAAACGAATAGAAAAAGTAAAAAAAGTAAAACGTTCTAAGTTTTTTACCAAATCAAAAAAAAATTATTATAAAAACAGTGAATATTTATCGGAATACAAACAAAAAGACTTGGAAGACTTAAACTCTAAACTTAACATTAACCTGCTGAACTTTCTCGGCTATGAAATAAAAGAAAATCCGAATTATAAGAAACAATAATTTTACCTTTGTAAAAAAACAACCGTAATTATGTATATCCTGAAAGCCGAAAACATAGTAAAACAGTTTGAAAACCATACGGCACTATCCGAAGTAAGCATAAAAGTTGAAAAAGGAACAATTTTCGGTTTACTGGGACCAAACGGAGCCGGAAAAACAACTTTCATCAGAATAATAAACCAAATAACTGCTCCGGATTCCGGAAGCATACGTTTATTCGAAGAAAAACTCAAACCCGAACATATACGCAATATAGGTTATCTGCCGGAAGAAAGAGGTTTATACAAAAAAATGAAAACAGGCGAACAAATATTATACTTTGCGCGGCTGAAAGGCATGAAAAAAAATGAAGCAGAAAAAAATATGAATATGTGGTTGGAAAAATTCGGTATCTTATCTTGGCGCAACAAAAAACTTGAAGAACTGTCGAAAGGCATGCAACAAAAAATACAATTTATAATAACCGTAATACACAAACCCGAACTGCTTATTTTCGACGAACCTTTCAGCGGATTTGATCCCGTAAACACCGATATTATAAAAAAAGAAATTCTTGCTTTAAAAGAAAACGGTGCTTCGGTTATATTTTCTACTCACAACATGTCTTCAGTAGAAGAAATATGCGATAACATAGCACTTATAAACAATTCAAAGAAAATACTCGACGGAAAAGTCTCGGAAATAAAAGACAGCCGTAAAAACAATATTTACGAAATTATATTCGAAGGCAATTTCAATCAATTTTCGGCAAGTCTTACCGCAAGTTATGAAATAATCGAACACATCAGGAAAGACGGAAAATCAAAATTAAAAATACGAATACTAAACAATATGAGTACCAACGATTTGCTGTCATTAATGCTCAAATTCGGAAATATTGTATCTTTCAGGGAATCTGTTCCGAGCATGCACGATATTTTTATACAAACAGTAAAACAAAACAACTAAACTATTTTTATACATATTATACATACCGTTTTAAACCCGAAAAATGAACAATATAATACTCATAATACAAAGAGAATATCTTACAAGAGTCAAAAAAAAATCATTTATAATAATGACCGTTGCAGGTCCGATATTAACGGCAGCTTTATTTACAGCTCCGGTTTGGTTTGCCCTTACCGAAAACAACGAAGTAAAAACCGTTATGATTTACGACGGTACGGGACATTATAAAGACGCTTTCGAAGATTCCGAAACACTGAAATTCAAATTTACCGATATACAAAATGCCGAAGAACGTAAAAAAACATTTAAATCTTCCGGCTGTGACGCAATGCTGACAATATCCGGCGAAAATAACGACAAATTCGTTTTATATTCCGAAAAAGTACCGGATATAAATATCAAAGAAAAACTGACAAACAAAATAGAAAGATTTTTAGAAGCGGAAAACTACAAAAAACTCGGAATAGATAAGAATAAAATAGACTCCGCAAAAGTTTCCGTCAGTTTAAGTACGAAAATCCTTACTTCAAAAGGCGAAAAAGTCGGCTCCGCCGAACTTCCGATAGCCGTAGGTTTTATTTCCGCATTTATTATATACATGTTTATCTTTATGTACGGAGTTCAGGTAATGAAAGGAGTTATAGAAGAAAAAACGAACAGAGTAGTCGAAATACTTATATCTTCCGTAAAACCTTATCAATTAATGGCGGGTAAAATTGCGGGCATAGCGGCTGTTGCCCTTACACAATTTGTTTTATGGGCAATCCTTACGGCTTTTATAACAGGAATTGCATACCTGTATATAGGTCCGGAAATAATTCCGCAAGGACAAAATTTACCTGCCGGAGAAATAACAACATTAAACCCTGCAAGCAGTCTTTCAAACATAACAACTGCAATTTTAAATTTCGACTGGCTCAATATGTTCTTAATATTTTTGATATACTTTACAGGCGGATACCTGCTTTATTCGTCACTTTTTGCGGCAATAGGCTCGGCGGCGGATAACGAAACGGATACCCAACAATTTATGTTGCCCGTAACAATCCCTCTTATATTGGCAATAGTAGCGGCACAAGGAATTATAAAAAACCCCGAAAGTGCATCGGCTTTTTGGATGTCGATAATACCTTTTACATCTCCGATAATAATGCCTCTGAGATTTGCACTCGGAAAATACGAAACATGGGAACTCGTTTTATCCGTAGTACTTTTATTTTCAACATTCTTTGCCATAGTATGGCTGGCGGCAAAAATATACAGAGTAGGTATCTTAATGTACGGTAAAAAAGTATCCTACGGCGAACTTCTCAAATGGTTGAGGTATAAATAAACATTTCAACTGCAAATAATAAAAAAATAAACAATCCGTTCTCGGTTTCTCAAAATCTATCGATTAATTTCGAAATTTATACATTATAAAACAATTATTTATATTTTTGTCGGTTAATATTACAATTTATATCGTTTCTAAAAAATAACCATGTCATTTATATCGGAAAAAATAAGCTCTGAAGCATATACTTTTGATGATGTTTTACTCATTCCGGCATATTCCGGAATACTGCCTAAAGAAACCGACATAAGTTCCGTGTTCAGCCGCAATATAAAACTAAAAACACCGTTAGTATCAGCTGCCATGGATACTGTTACAGAAGCACGCATGGCTATCGCAATAGCAAGAGAAGGGGGCATAGGCGTAATACACAAAAACATGAGTATAGAGCAACAAGCACGGCAAATCAAACAAGTAAAACGCGCCGAAAACGGAATGATTATAGACCCCGTAACAATTATGCCCGACAATACCGTCGAAGATGCTTTGGCATTAATGAAAAAATATAAAATAGGAGGCATTCCCGTTACCGACAATACGGGTAAACTTACGGGAATCGTTACAAACAGAGATTTACGCTTCGAAAAACGTCTTAAACGTAAAATAAAAGACGTTATGACATCCGAAAATCTAATTACAACATCCCAAAAAACAGATCTGGAAAAAGCATCCGAAATTTTACAAAAATACAAAATCGAAAAACTGCCTGTCGTAGATAAAAACTATAAACTTATAGGACTAATCACATACAAAGACATTACAAAAGCAAAAGATCGTCCTAATGCATGTAAAGACGACAAAGGACGTTTAAGAGTCGCAGCCGGTGTCGGCGTAACATCTGATGTTTTTGACAGAATTGACGCTTTAAACGCAGCCGGAGCAGATGCTATAATTATAGATACCGCACACGGTCATTCCAAAGGAGTAATAAATACATTAAAAGAAGCAAAAAAACGCTGTAAAAATACCGATATTATAGTCGGTAACATTGCAACGGCACAAGCAGCCGAAGACCTTGCAAATGCGGGAGCCGACGCATTAAAAGTCGGTATAGGACCGGGTTCCATATGCACTACACGTATTATAGCAGGCGTAGGTGTTCCGCAACTTTCTGCAATTTTTGACGCCGCCTCGGCGGTAAAACATAAAAATATTCCCGTTATAGCAGACGGAGGAATACGCTATTCGGGAGATATAGTAAAAGCTCTTGCAGCAGGTGCATCATCGGTAATGATAGGATCTTTACTCGCCGGCGTGGAAGAATCTCCGGGCGACACAATAATTTATCAAGGTCGCAAGTTTAAAACCTATCGAGGAATGGGCTCGTTGGAAGCTATGCAAGACGGCTCCAAAGACAGATACTTTCAAGACGACGAAAACGATTCTAAAAAATTAGTCCCGGAAGGAATAGCCGGACGGGTACCCTATAAAGGAACTTTGCAGGAAGTAATGATACAACTGACAGGAGGTTTACGAGCAGGTATGGGATATTGCGGAGCAAAAAACATACAAAATCTGCACAATGCGAAATTTGTTAAAATAACACCAGCGGGCGTTACGGAAAATCACCCGCACGATATAACCATAACACGAGAAGCACCTAATTACAGCAGAAGATAAAAACTTTAAAAAAACATAAAATAATGTCTAAAAATACAAAGAAAATGAAACACATTAGTTTAACTGCAATTTTACTGCTCTTTGCCGTTACGATTTTCTCTCAAAACAAAGACATTCTGCTTACCGTAGGAAACAACAAAATATCGGGAGACGAATTTCTTTACATTTACAAAAAAAATAATGCCGATAACATAAATAAAGAATCGGTTGACGAATACCTTAAACTTTTCACTAACTTCAAACTCAAAGTTACCGAAGCCGAAAACCTGAAAATGGATACGGCTAAAAGTTTCAAAAAAGAATTTGAAGGATACAAAACTCAACTTGCAAAACCTTACCTTACGGAAAACATTAAATGGAAAGAATTTATCGACGAAGCACTTAAACGAGAACAAAAAGAATTAAAACTTGACATTATTTTCTTTAAACTCGAACGAAACCCTTCACCCGAAGACACACTCGAAAAATACAACCAAGCTCTCAAAGTAAGAGAAGAAATCCTTAAAGGAAAAGATTTCGATTCTATTGCCGTTGCAAACTCAGACGACCGCAACGTCAGAAGAAACAAAGGACATTTATCATATTTAAAACCTCTGCATATACCTTATGTAATACAAAACTTCGCATTCAACGCAAAAAAAGGAGAACTGTCAATGCCCCTGCGAACAGATTTCGGATACTACCTCGTAAGATTGGTCGATATACGACCTCGACAAGGATACGTAAAAGTCGCACACATAATGATAGCTGCAAACGACGAAATGCCGGACTCCGAAAAAATTGCAAAAAAAGCCGAAGCAGACAGTATATACGCAAGACTTAAAGCCGGAGAAAAATTTGAAAACCTGGTAAAACTGTCCGACGATAAAGCATCGGCGGGAAAAAACGGAGAACTCCCCGAATTTACTACCGGAAGAATGGTCCCCGAATTCGAAACAGCCGCTTTTGCTTTGGAAAAACCCGGAGATTTCAGCAAACCGGTAAAAACCCGCTTCGGATGGCACATAATAAAACTAATTTCAAAACGACCGCCGGACAATATCGAAAAAAATAAAGATAAAATTAAAAAAGTCGTAAAAAACGATAAAGAAAGACAAAAAGCAGTAAAAAACTTTGTAACGGAAACCCTGAAAACAAAATTCAAATATAAAGAAGAAAAATCACCGGAAATAATAATAAACCTGCTCGATTCCGCAATATTTGACGGAAAATGGAAAATGCCGGTAACAAAAAAACCGGACTATACATTATTCTCGTTAAACGGAAAAAAATACAGCGACAGAGATTTCGGACACTTTATCGAAAAAAATCAAAAACGCACCGCCGAAAAAGACTTAAAAAAACTCGTAAAAAAATATTACGACGATTTTGTTTACGAAACACTTCAAAAAACAGAACTCGAAAATCTCGAAAATACAAAACCGGAATTCGCCTACCTTTTAAAAGAATACCACGACGGAATGCTGCTGTTTGATTTAATGAAACAAGAAATATGGGATAAAGCATCCGAAGACACAACAGGACTGAAAAAATTCTATGACGACAATTACGAAAAACGATACAGCAAACAAATAAGATACGATATATCGGTCTTTAAATACAAAAAAAACAAAGATGCAAAAAAAGCAATTAAACTGTTACTTAATTCGCGAAACGAATATCCGGACAGCGTACTTGTCGAAAAAATAGGAAAAAACAAACCCGACAGATTCAGTCTCGTCGAAAAAGGAGAATTCTCAAAAGGAGAAAACATATACGCCGATAAAATTTTTAACCTCGAAAACCCCGATGCCGAAAAAGTTTACACATTTCCGGAAGACAAAATAATAATCGCCGTAAACGCAAAAAAAATATCAAAAGCAAAATCATTCGACCAAATAAAAGGAACCGTTATTTCCGATTACCAAAACTATTTGGAAGAACAATGGCTGAAAAAACTGAAACAAAAATATCCGGTTACGGTAAACAACGAAGTATTAAACAAAATAAAATCAAACCTCAAAACCGAATAACAGAAATAAATCTGTAACTATTATGCAAAAATTCCGTTATATAATTTTCATTCCGCTGATATTGTTTGTATTCGCATGCAAAAGCAAAGAAAAAAAAACAATATTGGCGGAAGTTTACGGAAAAAAATTATATCTCGAAGATATTCAAGATTTTTTGCCCGAAAATACGGATAAAGAAGACAGCATAATGATTCTCAGAAACAAAGTAAACCTCTGGATAAAAAAACAAACACTTTTAAATCGTGCGGAAATAAACCTGAGCGAAAAACAAAAAGATATCGACTACATAGTTCGGGAATACAAAGAATCACTGCTGATAGAAAAATACAAACAAGAATACATTAAGCAAAATCTCGATACCGACTTTACCGAATCGGAAATAGAAGCATACTACAACGATTATCCCGAAAGCTTCAGTCTTAACGACGACATAGTAAAAGCATACTATTTTAAATTTCCGGCAAATACAAACCTAAGCAAATTCAAACAATATTTCCTGTCCGACAAAGAAAATCCGGAAAATATGATAAAATTCGCCGAAGAAAACAACGGCGAATTTATAGACTTCACAAATAAATGGAATAAACTCTCCGTAATATCAAGCCTGCTGCCCGTTTCGTTAGAAAATGCCGAAACAATAGTAAACAAAACAAAACGAATACAAACAAGAGATAAAAATTTTGCTTACTTCGTTCTCTTTACGGACTACAAAACAAAAGGCGAAAAAATGCCCTTCGAATTTGCAAAAGAACAAATAAAAGTAATATTACTGAACAAACGAAAAGTAAACCTTATAAATAATTTAGAATCAAAAATATACAACAACGCCGTAAAAAACGGAAGAATAAAAATAAATATCAAATAAATCACAGAAAAAAATCAAAATGACAAAAAAAATAATATTTGCAACATCACTGATTTTTACCGTATTCTCCGGACTTGCTCAAGAACAAATAATCGATGAAATAGTAGGCATAGTAGGACAAAAAATAATCCTTAAATCAGACGTGGAAAGCACGGCATTACAATACAAATCAAGAGGAGAAAATCACGGAAACGAAAAACAAGAAAGATGCTTCGCATTAGAAGAACTACTGTACCAAGCCCTCCTCGTAAACCAAGCGGCAATAGACAGCATAGAAGTTTCCGACGCACAAGTAGAAGCCGAACTCCAAAGACGAATGAATATGTTCGAAGAACAAACGGGAGGCAGAGAAGCAATGGAAAAATACTTTAACAAACCCTACGCCGAAATAGAAAACAGATTCAGAGACATAGTAAAAGACCAACTGCTCGCAAACCAAATGGAAGCAACCGTAACCGGAAATATTACCGTAACACCCGAAGAAGTAAAAAAATTCTTTAAATCATTCCCGAAAGACAGTCTGCCGCTTATAGAATCAAAAATAGAACTCGCACAAATAGTAATATATCCCAAAATTAAAGACGAACAAGTAAACCAAATTAAAAAAACACTGAAAAGATACAAAGAAAGGGTAGAAAACGGCGAAGACTTTGCTTTTCTGGCAAACCTCTATTCCGACGACCTCGCTTCAGCACAAAAAGACGGAGACTTAGGATGGATAAGAAGAGGCGATTTAGTTCCCGAATTTGCCGCTGCGGCATTCGAACTCGACGAACCCGGAGAAATCTCCGACATCGTAAAAACGGAATACGGATACCACATAATACAATTCCTCGGGAAAAAAGGAGAACGAATACACATAAGACACATCCTCAAAATACCAAAACCGCTTACCTCCGAAAAAATAAAAGCTAAAGCAAAACTCGACAGCATTGCACGTGAAATCAGAAACGGAAACATAACATTCGAAAAAGCCGCAATGCTGTATTCCGAAGACAAAGAATCAAGCAAAAGCGGAGGCGTGGTAGTAAACCCGTATACCGGAACATCCGAGTTCGTAAGCAGCCAACTCGACCCCGCAACAAATTACATACTAAAACAAATGAAAACGGGAGAAATATCCGAACCCTTCGAAAGCACTAACATGAAAGGTAAACCGGAAATAAAAATAATAAAACTCCTAAACAGAACTCAACCGCATGTCGCAGACATAAACACAGACTATCAGGAAATAAGCGACCTGGCAAAAGAAAACAAAAAAACCGAAATCATCAGTCAATGGATTAAAAAAATACAAAAATCAACATACATAAAAATAAACGAAGATTACTACGACTGTAACTTCAAATACAAAGGATGGCTGGAAAAATAAAAATAATTTCTCCGAAAATCATAAACTATGAACAAATACAAAAACGACGTAGAAGCAGTAGATGCTCTCAAAATAATATACGATAATTTCCTTAACGAAATTAAAAAAGTAATTTTCGGACAAGACGAAGTTGTAAAAGAAGTATTAATATCCGTCTTCGGAAACGGACACTGCCTCCTGGTAGGAGTTCCCGGACTCGCAAAAACACTGCTTGTAAACACTCTCTCGCAAGTCCTCGGACTAAAATACAAACGAATACAATTTACCCCGGATTTAATGCCCTCGGACATAATAGGAACCGAAATATTAGACGAAACACGAAAATTCAAATTCATAAAAGGACCGCTGTTCGCAAACATTATACTCGCCGACGAAATAAACAGAACACCCCCGAAAACACAAGCGGCACTCCTCGAAGCAATGCAAGAAAAAAACGTAACGGCGGGAGGCGTAAAATACGAACTCCGAAAACCGTTCTTCGTACTTGCAACACAAAACCCGATAGAACAAGAAGGAACATACCCCCTGCCGGAAGCACAACTCGACAGATTTATGTTCAACATACAACTCGACTACCCCGACTTCGAAGACGAACTTACAATAGTTAAAAAAACAACATCCGACATTAAAGAAAACCCGAAAACAATACTCTCTGCCGAAGAAATAATTTATTTTCAAGAATTAATACGACGAATACCCGTAAACGATAACGTACTTAAATATGCCGTTAAACTTTCGGTAATGACAAGACCCGGAACTTCAAAAGCTCACAACTCGGCTAACAAATATTTAGAATGGGGCGCCGGACCCAGAGCATCGCAATACCTCATTACGGGAGCAAAAACACACGCCGCCGTTAACGGAAAATACACTCCCGACATCGAAGACGTTAAAGCCGTCGCACATGCCGTATTACGACACCGAATCGTAAGAAACTATAAAGCCGAAGCCGAAGGAATATCCGTTGACGACCTTATCAACGAATTCATAAAAACATAAATACCGCTGCCGAACAACAACACAAATGAAAAAACAATTAACCCTTATAACACTCATATTAATTGTTAACATCGGTTTCTCACAAACAAAAATCGATTTCGACTCAAAATACCTTTTCACAACCGAAGAACTCGGACCGGATATAAAAATACTCATAGACAGCGTCGTATTTAAACACGAAAACGCCGTAATGTATTGCGACAGCGCACTATTCAACTACCAAACAAACTATTTCGACGCTTTCGGAAACATCGAAATAATAAAACCCGGAAAAACACTCGAAGATACGGTATTCCTGTTCGGCGACACTCTGCACTACTCAGGAAAAGACAAATACGCAAAAATCCGAAACAACGTAATACTCAAAAAAGACAGTTTACTGCTGAAAACAGACAGTCTCGATTACGACCTAAACGGAAACATAGGATATTACTTCAATAACGGAACCGCCGTAAACGGCGAAGACACACTGAAAAGCGTCTTCGGATACTACTACGCCGACGATAACGAATTCTTCTTCAAAAAAAATGTCGAAGTAATAAACCCCGGATTCAAAGTATTCTCCGATACGTTAAAACACAACACAAAAACAAAAATATCATACTTTGCGGGTCCGACGGATATAATAAGCGACTCAAACTACATATATTGCGAAAACGGATGGTACGACCACCAAAACAACATATCGCAATTCAACAAAAACGCATACCTCAAAAACAAAGACAAAAAACTGCAAGGAGACAGCCTTTACTATAACAGAAACACGGGAACAGGAAAAGCATTTAAAAACGTTACATTTACGGACAGCCTGCAAGCAGTACTGCTGAAAGGCAACATCGGATTTTACAACGAAAAAACCGGATTCTCTCTTATGACCGACAGCGCACTATTTATACAAGCCGCCGAAAACGATTCTCTTTTCATGCATGCCGATACGCTGCAATCATACCAAGATACCCTTATAATCGACGACTCAACCCGGATATTTCGCATAATTCAAGCCTTTCATCACGTTAAAACATACAAATCCGACTTCCAATCAATGTGTGACTCTCTGGTTTACGACCTTAAAGACTCGGTTATAGAAATGCACGTAAACCCGGTAATGTGGTCAGACTCAAACCAACTCTCGGCAGACTATATCGAAATTTATACCTTTAATAACAATGTTGACGAAATCGACATGCTCGGAAACGCATTTATCATATCCGAATCAGACTCCCTGAGATTCAACCAAATATTCGGAGACGAAATGATTGCATATATCGACGACAACAAACTCTCGGAAATAGACGTAAGAAACAACGGTAAATCAATCTACTTCATAAAAGACGACCAAAAAAGACTTATAGGAGTAAACTTCATAGAATGCGTAAACATGAATATATATTTTAAAAACAACAAATTAGACCGCATATGGTTTTACGAAAAACCTAAAGGAAAAATACACCCTCCGCTTACTTTAAGCCCCCCGGAAACTTTACTGCCCGGATTCAAATGGGAAGAAAAAAACAGACCGCTGAAAAAACAGGACATATTCTTTTGGTACAACCCCGAAAAAAACACAGCCGACAATAACCGAAACAACGAACAGGAAACAAATACCGAAAACATAAAAATAAAACCGGAAACAAACGGGAAAGAATAAAAAAAGCGACTTAAAGTCGCTTTTAAATTGTTTTAATATTCATCTTCGTTAAAAAAGAAATCATCTTTGCTCGGATAATCAGGCCAAATATCTTCAATACTGTCATACGCCTCTCCCTCATCCTCAATTTCCTGAAGATTCTCAATAACCTCCAACGGTGCGCCCGAGCGAATTGCATAATCTATCAAATCCTCTTTAGTTGCAGGCCATGGTGCATCTTCTAACTTCGATGCTAATTCTAATGTCCAATACATATTTTATTAATTTAGGTTAATGTATCTGTTTTTTTTAGGGTGTGCAAATATATAAAAAAAACTTACGCAAAAAACTTTTTTTTACTTTAAGCTAAACGCCTTTATTCTCAAGGTTTCCAGAGTAATTCTGAAACACCTTTTTCATATGCGATACTCCTCGAAAGAACAAAAAAATAATCCGACAAACGATTAAGAAACACTATAACCGATTCATTTACCGGCTCTGTTTCGGAAAGTTTTACTGCCGCCCTTTCCGCCCTGCGGCAAATACTGCGGCAAACATGCGCCTGCGCAACAACAGTATCTCCCCCCGGCAAAACAAAAGATTTTAAAGGAGGCAACTTTGCACTCAACATATCAGTTTCTTTTTCTATCAATTCAATATCGGCTTCGGTAATCTTCGGCAAATCAAACTTTACCTCTGTACGAACGGCAAGCAATGTCCCGGCATTATACAACTTATTCTGAATCTCATACAAAAACTTCTTATGACTTTCGCTAATATCATAAGAACCCAAAAGCCCTACAAAAGAACTGAGTTCGTCAACCGTTCCGTATGCATCCAAACGCAAATCAGATTTTAAGACCCTCTCGCCGCTTAAAAGAGAAGTCTTGCCTTTATCTCCGGTTTTAGTATAAATTTTCATAAACATTCAATCTTTTAATTACAAAAAATTACATATTTACATAATACTTTCCGCTCAAATATTATATTTTTGCCGTAAATAAACCCAGAATGACAAAAAAAAACTTAACTGTAATATTTATTCTCCTTTTCGGAATAAGCATTGCGGCATATTTCGGATATAAAACATATGCCCGTAAAATAAATCCCGAACAAAAAAAACAACAAACAATAATTAAGCCGAAAGAAAAAAAATTATACGGAA
>JAADDR010000187.1 GCA_013153865.1 Chlorobiota bacterium
GAAGAATTATATAATAAATCTTTGGAACTGAATCCCAAATTCTTTAACCCGGCATACAATATCGGTCGTATATATCTTAAACGCAATGATATAAAAGCAAAACACGCTGACTATCTTTTAAAAGTATTTATCAAAAAAGACTTTAAAAAAGCTGCGGAATTTGAAGATGCCGCAAAAGCGGATTTAAAAACCGCCGCCGAAAAATTTGAAGCGGCATCGGCTATAGATCCGACAGACAGAGATGTTTTAAATGTTCTTAAAAGAATCTATTATAAACTTCACGACAAAGAAAAAGAAAACTCTGTTATAGAAAGATTAAATAAACTCGGCGACGAAGGAAATTCAATTGAATAAATATTTAACGAAAGAGGGATGATAAACGTCCCTCTTTTTAGAACCGCTCTATTTAACATAATATTAATTATAAGACAATAATATCCGGTAACTTTTTCGCAAGAATAAATATAAAACCTCGTTATTTCTCAAGCATATTGCTATTACCGTCGGCGGCAACCGAACTTCCGGAAAAGATTTTTAAAAACAATACAATCAAAATTACGATTAAAAACGGAAACGATACGGAAAAACTTATCATCGATAAACCCGGATTTTCATTAGATCGCAAATTTCTTAAAGCAAGCCAAAAATCACCGGCATATCCTTTTTCAACCCAGCCGACGGGTGCCGCTTCGGCAACAAAAACAAACCCGAAATACTGAACAACAACGGAAAAAATCAGAAAAACGAAAAATAATTTATGCGATAATCCTGCTTCCGATGATTTACCGTTCATCTTGAATATCAGAGCAATACCAAGAAAAATAACTCCGAGCGGAAAAAACGGCATCGGAAATTTTACGTCGGCAAACATATCCGGGTTTATCAGCAATAAAGAAATACCGAACGATATAAACAGCGAAAAATCGCGCACAATAAAAAATACGGCGGATAATCCTTCTTTTGTCATATTTATGCGAAATGATCTTAACAAACCCTTTCTGTAATCGCCGGCTAAATGCAATAACAAGCCCGTAAGCAGCAGTAATAAAGATACATTATATAAAGTCATGATAGTCCAAAGTTCCAGATTTTTTGATATTGATTCTTCCATTTTAATATATTTTACGTATAATTTTACTGTTTTTCGACCGCTTTTTTCAATTCCTCTATTTCGTCGCGCAAACGTGCCGCTTCCGAAAAATCCAACGCTTCCGCCGCTTTATACATTTTGTCTTCGGTAACTTTTATCAATTCTTCCAAAGATTTTTTATTCATGTAACGAATTGCCGGATCTGCCGCAATTGAAGATTTTACGTCAGGCATGCCATAATCTTTTGCCTCTGCTTTTTGCTTATCGGACAGTTGTATTCTGCCCAATTCTTTTTCTATTTGCTTGGGCGTAATACCGTGTTCTTCGTTATATTTCAACTGCTTTTCGCGGCGGCGTTCGGTTTCGTCTATGGTTTTTTGCATCGATTCCGTAATTTTATCGGCATACATTATAACTTTTCCGTTCAGATTACGCGCCGCACGCCCGGCTGTTTGTGTTAAAGAACGTTCCGAACGCAAAAAACCTTCTTTATCGGCATCTAAAATTGCAACAAGCGAAACTTCCGGCAAATCCAATCCTTCGCGCAAAAGATTTACGCCTATCAAAACATCAAACAGTCCGCGTCTTAAATCTTCCATAATTTGCACTCGCTCTACGGTATCGACATCCGAATGTATGTAACGGCTTCTTATGCGTATTTTATCGAAATATTCGGACAATTCTTCCGCCATGCGTTTTGTTAAAGTCGTTACCAAAATACGCTCGTCTCTTTCGGCTCTTTCGTTTATTTCCGCAACCAAGTCATCTATTTGGTTTAAACTCGGACGAACTTCTATCGGCGGGTCGATTAATCCGGTGGGTCTTATAACCTGCTCTACCGCAACGCCGCCCGTTTTTTTATATTCGTAGTCGGAAGGCGTGGCACTCAAATAAATCGTTTGCTTGCCGAAAGATTCGAACTCATCGAAAGTAAGAGGTCTGTTATCCAAAGCGGCGGGAAGTCTGAAACCGTATTCAACCAAATTTTTCTTGCGCGAACGGTCGCCGCCGAACATTGCATGTATTTGCGGAAGCGTTACGTGACTTTCATCTATGATGATAATAAAATCTTCCGGAAAATAATCCAACAGACAAAACGGACGACTGCCCGGCTTTCTGCCGTCGAAATAACGCGAATAATTCTCTATTCCGGAACAATATCCGAGTTCCTTAATCATCTCCACATCGTAAGTTACCCTGTCTTCAATACGTTTTGCTTCAAGATGTTTACCGACTTCTTTAAAATATTCGATTTGTTTTCCTAAATCAAGAACTATCTGATTTATACCTTGTTGCAAGCGTTCTTTTGTTGTCATAAAAATACTTGCAGGATAAATTCTTACAGAATCCAAACTGTCAACTGTATGCCCGTTTACGGGGTCGAAAGTTGTTATTTCGTCAACTTCGTCGCCCCAGAACGAAATGCGCAAAGCAATATCGCTGTATGCCGGAAAAACATCAACCGTATCTCCGGCAACTCTGAAATTTCCTCTGTTAAGTTCTACATCGTTTCTGGAATAAAGGCTTGATACCAAATCTCTTAAAAACTTATTACGCACAAGGGAAGCTCCTTTCTTAACTTCTATAAGGTTAGAATAAAAATCTTCCGGATTTCCTATTCCGTAAAGACACGAAACCGAAGAAACAACAATAACGTCTCTCCTGCCCGTCAGCAAAGAAGTTGTGGTACTTAAACGTAATTTTTCTATTTCGTCGTTAATGCTTAAATCTTTTTCGATATATGTATTTGAAGAAGGAATATATGCCTCCGGTTGATAATAATCGTAATACGAAACAAAATATTCTACGGCATTTTCCGGAAAAAAACTCTTAAATTCGCCGTAAAGTTGTGCGGCAAGCGTTTTATTATGACTTAATACCAATACGGGTCTGTTCAATTGCTCTATTACATTGGCAACGGTAAAAGTTTTTCCGCTTCCGGTAACACCTCTTAAAATCTGAAACCTCTCTCCCGCCCTAATGCCTTTAACTAACTCGGCAATTGCTTGCGGCTGGTCGCCTGTGGGTTTGTACGGTGATACCAGTTTAAATTTCATTACAAATTATCTTTTTTCGAAGAAATATTTTTCTTTTTTAAAATAAAATATACTGGCAAATGGTCGCTGTACCCTCCGTAATATTTTCTGCCACCGTAAGTTTTATCCGGAACTTTCATCTTTGCTTTTGCATTATAATACAATATGTAATTCGGTTTAAAAATATTTCCCTCTTCCGCATAATACATTTCTCCGTTGCGTAATGCCCGGGATACAATTAAATTATCAAGCATATATTTACGATAATTCCCGAAATTAGTACCTTCTCCCTCTAAATATTTATCATACAACAGATTATAAAATTCATCGAAAGCAGGATTCGCATCATTGTTTGTCGCTCTCAAAACTTTCAGCAAACTTTTACTTCCGGGTTCGTCGTTAAAATCACCGAGAATAATTATATATGCGTTTTTATCTTCGGCGAATATTTCGTCTGCTTTTTTTCTCAATATCTCGGCGGCGGCAATACGTTTATATTCAGTCTTGTCGGCTCCGCCTCTGCGGGATTTCCAATGATTGACAAAAATATGAAAGTTTTTGCCTTCGGCAAATCCGCCTTTTACGTATAATATATTGCGTAGTTTTGAATAACTGCCTTTTACCATAACAGGTATTGCTTCATAACTTTTTACATTAAACAAATCTGACCTGTACATTAGAGCAACGTCTATACCGCGCGTATCCGGACCTTCCCGGTGTATCACTTTATAATGTCCTGATTTGAGAGCTTTGCTGCTTGCCAAATCTTCCGTAACCGAACGGTGTTCAACTTCGCACAAAGCAATTATTGCCGGCAAATCTCCGGAAATATCCGATAAAACACGTGATATATTACTTATTTTTTTATCATAACGTTTTTTCGTCCAATGCTTGGATCCTTCAGGAGTAAATTCATCGTCAAATGTTTCAGGATCGTTAAGGGTATCAAACAAATTTTCGACATTATAAGATACAATTACGTAAGATTTTTTCTCTTTCAGTTTTTTCGAATTATCAATAATTTCTTCACTGTTGTCGGAAACATTACATGAAAAAAAAAGCAAAACCGCAAACGTAAAAATATAATATAGCTTCATAAGAACTTCATTGTTTTTTAATTATGATTTATTTAACCCGGAATCTTTTATTTATTTAAAACCGGAAGTCAATATTTTCGATAAATCAACCGTAAAGATGCTTTTATTAAATATAGAGTAAAAAATATTTCCGCTTATAAAAGAATCCGAATCGGCATTTAACTCCGCAATTTTTTCCCCTTTTTCGTTAATTATGTAAGTAGAGTTTTTATTTGCAATAAATCCGAAATTTTCTTTTTTAAGATAAAGCACGTATAAATCGTCAATATCTCTGACTTCCGAAATATTGAAAAATTTATCAACCGACAATATTTTTCCTTCGGTAGTAAAAATATACACATTCGAAGAATCGGTTTCCGACAAACTTACATATTCTCCGTAATTATTTTTTACAAAAACTTGTTTGCCGATAAAAAAATTCAACATTCCGAGCTCTCCATTATCAAAAACCTTTTCACTTATTAAACTTCCGGTTGTTTGAGAATATCTTGCCGCTCTGTCTTTAAATATTAAACAAATTTCACCGTTTTCGACAAACACGTCATTTATCGGATTATTTTTTTCGCCTATCGTCGAAAAATAATATTCTTTGCCGTTTTTCTTGTCAAAAGCCGCAATAAACGGCTTACCGTAAGGTTGTTTGCGATATCCGGTAAATCCGTATGCTTTATTTATCATGTAAACTTTATCTTCGTCGCAAAAAACTACGGATTTGCCCGCAAGTTTTTTTCGGAAAGGATAAATCCAAGCTGTTTTCCCGGATTTTATATCTACTTTCGCAAGCTGTTCCGCCGACGAAAAATAAATATAAGAACTGTCGATAAAAACATTCGATACAAGTTCGGTTATAACATCAGGTCCGGAAGATATAAAATATGTTCCCGTTAAAATTCCGAGTGCCGCACCGGCAACATTTGCCGCTACAACTCCGGTATAATCTTTTTTACCGGTAACCGTATTATAATCCCAACCTTTTCCGTTTTTTATATTTACGGAATGTAAACCTTCGGCAACTATTAAAAGTATCGAATCATTTAATTTAAGAGCATCGTTCCAGCCGTATTTTCTGCTTATGTTTCTTTCCCAAAGAAATTTGCCCGTATCAATATTTATACCTCTGAATTTATCCGAAAATCCCGAATTTACATTACGCTTATATCCCATACCCGTACGTGCAACAGGGTCGATGTAATATAAAACGGCATTCAACTCTCCGAGTTTTTCGCCTGTATTTATATCTGTTAAATAACTTCGGGAAGCAGATCTTAAAAGCAAAATATCACCGAATTGCTTTAACGAACTTGTGCCGTAATTAATCTTGTCATTCCACTTTACCTTTTTATTATTTAAATCATAAACATAAATATGCCCTTTGTTTTTTAAATATTTACCGTTTTTCCTTGTATCTCGCAGTTGTAAAGTAATTAAACCGGAAGCGGAATCAAGATATGTATTATATATTTTTTCGGGAAAAACATATTCTGTTGCTCTTATTTCGGACGAATCACGCAAAATTATTCCGGTAACGGTATTATTTACCGTTACATCATGTTTTTGAGCAAAAAAAACAAGCGGAAATAAAATTAAAATTTGGACTAAAATATTTCTCATTTTCAGTGTTTTTTTGATTGTTTCGGTTAATATTTTCAAAATAATAAGCAAAAATCGGTTTTCGTTTTATTTAAAAGAACTACATTTGCCTGCCAAATTAATTATATAAAATGAAAAAAATCAGTCTTTTTGTATTTTTGAATATAATAAATGTTATAATTCTTTCAGGACAAAAAGTTGCTCCCGACACTTATCTCATAAAATTTAAAGATAAAGCAAATTCCGTTTATTCAACGGATAAACCGCTCGAATTTCTTTCTGAAAGAGCAATGTTACGAAGACAAAAATACAACATTCCTGTTAACGAGCAAGACATACCCGTCAATAAAAATTATATAGACAGCATAAAAAATCTCGGATTTGAAATTTATGCCGTTACAAAATGGATGAATGCAGTTGTTGTTTACAGTAAAGACTCAACTTTAATTGACAAGGCATATATGTTTGATTTTGTCGATACCGCAAAATTCGTTAAAAAGGATAAACCCGAATTTAAAAACCCTGAGCCCGAAAAAATAGAAATAGAAAGCAAACCCGACACTTTTTATACATTAGACTACGGCTACGGAAAAAACCAAGTAAGAATGCTTAACCTGCATAATCTTCACAACAAAGGATATACAGGAGAAGGATTAGAAATTGCCGTATTGGATGCGGGATTTAAGAATGTTGATAAATTGGAAGGTTTCGACAGCATACGAACAAACAAACAAATACTCGGTGTAAAAGATTTCGTATCGAGAGATTCCGACGTTTACAGAGATGCAACACACGGCATGCAAGTTCTGTCAACCATTGCCGCCGATTATCCCGGAAAACTCATCGGGACGGCACCAAAAGCAAAATTTTGGTTATTGCGCACCGAAGACGAGCATTCCGAAAATTTAGTCGAAGAATACTACTGGATTGCCGGAGCCGAATTTGCCGACAGTGCGGGGGTCGATATAATACATTCGTCGCTCGGATATAATAACTTTGACGATACTCTTGTAAGTTTTACATACAAAGACATGAACGGAAATACCGCTCCGGCAACAACAGCTGCCGATATTGCCGCTTCAAAAGGTATTTTGTGCGTTACAAGTGCCGGCAACGAAGGTAATTCGCCGTGGAAATATATTACATCGCCTGCCGATGCCGATTCTACCCTTACCGTCGGTGCAGTATCGGGAGAAAACATAATTGCAAATTTCAGTTCAGTAGGCCCCACTCCCGACGGAAGAATAAAACCCGAAATTGTGGCACAAGGGGCATTTGTTTGGGTATTACTCCCGAAAAGAGGTGTTACGTTCTCGTTCGGAACTTCTTTTTCCGCTCCGATAATTGCCGGTGCCGTTGCATGTTTATGGCAGGCGCATCCGGACTGCACAAATATGGAAATTATTGATGCCGTAATAAAATCCGCAGACAAATACACAAATCCGGATAATGAATACGGCTACGGACTGCCGGACTTTAATAAAGCCGATAAATATCTTAAAATGAAAGGTAAATAACAATATCTAAGAACTTTCTTTTTTATATTTCTCAATACTTTCTCTTGCCGCTTTTCTGCCTGTTTCAATCAGCTCTTCGGCTTTATAAAAGTCAAAAGTATTACCCGAACGGCGAGAAATTTGTATCAAAATATCCGGTTTATACAACTGAACAGACATTTCCGCCAATTTAAAAATCATTGCACGCGTGGCATAATCTATCAATTTTAAATAACCCGGATTTTGTTGTCCTTTTTTATGATTATCAATTATTTTCAGTTTTGCGGGAATATTTAATTTCGAACTTATGTTTAATTTCTGTTCCGAATCTTCATCTTTACATTCTTCACAAGGAATATCGGCATAAACATCAACGGCAACCAATAAATCTCCGTCATTGCGTTTTACCCTGTTAAGAGGCAAAGGATTCAAAACTCCGCCGTCAACCAATATTGTATCATCATTTTTTACCGGAGTAAATACCGTAGGGATTGCGGTTGATGCACGTATGGCATCATAAACGCTTCCTTTGTCGAAAACAACTTCTTTTTCGTTTATAATATCCGTTGCAACGGCAGTAAAAGGAATATCCAAATCCTCAATATTTTTATCCGGAATAAAAGACCGCATGGTTTTAAAAACCTTTTCGCCTTTTATCAATCCGCTTTTACTGAAAGTAAAATCCATCAAATTAAGAACATCTGTTTTATTAAGACTCAAAAGCCATTCTTTATACTTATCCAGATATCCCATTGCATAAACGCCGGCAATTAATGCTCCCATAGAACTTCCGGCAACCGATTCTATCTTAAAACCCTGTTCTTCAAACTCCTCGATTACACCTATATGAGCAATGCCTCTGGCTCCTCCGCTCGACAAAACCAATGATACGGATTTTTTTTCCATAAAAGAATTAAATATCTGTTATTTTCGATAAATATAATAATTTTAATGCCGTTTTTTATCTCAAATACCTATTTTTGTGAAAATTTTTAATAAAAAATAAAGACCGGCAAAAATAATTAAAATATGACAAAAACAGTAAAAAACGCGGCAGGACGTTTAGTCCCGACAGAAATAAACGGAGAAAAACATATTCCGTATAAAGGTGTGGGCAAACACAAACCCGAAGGCAGAAAACACGCACCGAGAATACCGACAAATGCCGATTATCCGCCGGACGGCAATAAACTTGTCGATAACTTGAAAGATGCACTTATAAAAGCCGGATTAAAAGACGGTATGACAATTTCGTCACACCATCATTTCAGAAACGGCGATTTAATAATGAATAAAGTTTTCGATACGGCAAAAGAACTCGGTGTTAAAAACCTTCGATGGTTTCCTTCGGCATCATTTCCCTGCCACGAACATCTTATACCCTACCTCGAAGACGGAACCATACAACGCATTGAAGGCAGCATGAACGGACCTCTCGGGCGTTTTACTTCCGAAGGAAAAATGAAAGGAACGGCAATACTGCGTTCGCACGGAGGGCGTTACCAAGCCGTACAGGACGGAGAAGTTCAAATCGACATTGCGATAATTGCCGCCGGAACAGCCGACCCTTTCGGAAACGCAAACGGACTTACCGGCACATCGGCAAGCGGACTGCTCGGTTTTGCCCTTGCAGACTCGCAATATGCCGATAAAGTTATAGTCGTTACCGACAACCTTGTTCCTTTCCCTTGTGTACCGTGGCAAATACAGGGAAATTATGTCGATTATGTCGTAAAAGTCGATAAAGCCGGCGACCCGGATAAAATAGTTTCCGGAACCACGCAAATTACAAAAAGTCCCGACAGATTACTGCTTGCCGAAATGACCGCAAAATTTTGCGAAGCAACGGGAATTATAAAAGACGGATTTTCTTTTCAAACCGGTGCGGGCGGAACATCGCTTGCCGTAAGTAAATATTTCGGCGATATTATGAGAGAAAAAGGCATAAAAGCCCGGTTTGCACGAGGCGGAAGCAACAAATATCTTGTTGAAATGCTCGAAGAAGGCTTGATAGAATACATACTCGACGGACAAACTTTCGACCTCGAAGGAGTTCGTTCTATGCGCGAAAATCCGAATCATACCTGGACAAGCCCTTTTACAAGTTACAACTATCACAGCAAAGGAAACTTTGCCGGCATGGTTGACGTAGTTATACTCGGAGCAACGGAAGTTGACGTAAATTTCAACGGCAATGTCGTTACGCATTCCGACGGTTTGCTTATGCACGGTATCGGCGGTTGGCAAAATTGTCTGTTCAGCAAAACCGTTATACTTCCCTTGCCTCTTTTCCGTAATCGTATTCCGGTTATTGTAGATGAAGTTACCACTTTGGTAGGTCCGGGCGAGCTTATAGATGTTATCGTTACCGAACGCGGCATTGCAATAAATCCTTTACGAAAAGATTTAATCGAAGCAAGTAAAAATTCCGGTTTGCCGATAAAAACAATACAAGAGCTTAAAGAAGAAGCCGAAAAGATTTGCGGAAAACCTCAAAAACCAGAATTTACGGACGAAATAATCGCCGCAATAAAATGGGTTGACGGAACGGTAATAGATGTTGTAAGAAAATTGAAAAAGTTTGATTAATTTAACAAAGTTGTTTTAAAGAATGTCTATACATTAAATTTTATAATGTTTCAATTATGAAATACGCAGAAATAGAAACTCAAAAAGAACTCAAACATTTATTCCGCAGATCCGGAGATATTATTAACAAAGTTGCATTTCAAGATGTTGATTTAAGCGAATTTGAAGAAGACGTACTGCGATTTTATTTCAGCAACTGCCTGTTTCTCGGTTGCAAAATGACCGAAAAAATAAGAAAACACATCGAAAAAGAAAACTATCTTTTCCCGAAACTCGATGTTCCTTACAACATATATCCCAGCCGGCTTTACAACAAAGACGATTTATACGGCGAATACGAAACCGGAAATCCGGCATCTTACGAAAAAACATTCGACAAAAGAGTTTATAAACATTTTATAGAAACCGGAAAAGAATCCGACAGCATAAAAGAAACACTTGCACGCCGTCTGCACGACCACTCGATAACCGATGCTTTATACGATTTTTTGGAAAATTACGACGAGAAAAAAGTTGTCGCCGTTATGGGCGGTCACAGTTTGGCACGTAATACCGAAGATTATAAAACGGTTGTCCGCTTATCAAAAGAACTTACGGAAAAAGGATATTTGATGATTTCCGGCGGCGGACCCGGAGCCATGGAAGCAACTCACGTAGGAGCATGGTTTGCCGGTAAAAGCAAAGAAGATTTGGAAAGTGCTTTCGAAATACTCGATACTGCACCCGTTTACAAAGATAAAATGTGGATGGATACGGCAATGCGTGTTATCGAAAAATTTCCGAATTCCGGAGAGTTCGAAAGTTTGGGTGTTCCTACTTGGCTTTACGGACACGAACCGCCCACTCCTTTTGCAACCAAAATAGCAAAATACTTTGCCAACAGCGTCCGCGAAGACGGCTTACTTACCGTTGCAAAAGGCGGCATAATATATTCGCCCGGAAGTGCCGGTACCATACAGGAAGTTTTTCAGGAAATTACGCAAAATCATTATTTGAGTTTCGGATATGCAAGCCCGATGATTTTTATGAATAAAAAATTCTGGACGGAAGAAACTCCGGTTTACGCTTACATACAAGACTTAATTTCGAGAGGTAAACTTAAAAATCTTATACTTTCGGTTTGCGATACGGTCGAAGAAATAGAAAACGAGCTTATAAAATTCATTTCGTAATATTACGAAACATCTGAATATCAGAATACAAACAAAAAAGATGCCTCTTAACTGAGGCATCTCGTTTAATACTCAAAAGTGTTTAAAAAACAGGAAACCATCATTTTTTACAAGATGTATTTCCGTAATCGAAATAAATTTTAGGCCATTCGGCTGCTTCGTCCAGACCTCCGGCTTCGGTATTTATGCAATAAACTTCTCTTTCGTAAATATAAACCAAATTTCCGTTATGCAACATTGCCGGATAAGCGGTTGAAATATTTAAAGACGAATACCAATAAATGCTTCCGTCAGTATTTACGCACTTTGGTCCCTGATAAGATTCTATCATATAATATTTTTTATTTTTACCTATTACAGCACCGGCATTCTCATTTTCGTTTTTCCATAATATAACTCCTGCCGGATTCAATTTAAATAAAGCTGAATAACTCAACAAAATATTTGTCGAATCGGTTAAAACGGGATTTGTTCTTATCTCCATATCATAAATATCAACTTCATTATTTTTCCAGTTAACTGTTCCGGACGATGATATCGAATAAAAATATCCGTTAGTCATGACATAAATATTTCCCGCTCCGTCAATTGCAAAATCGGCAGAATTATTATTCTCTGCTAAATCTAAATCCCATTCTTTCGTAAAATAAGAGCCTCCGAAACTATATTTAAAAATATGGGCAATACTTGTATTTCCGAATTCTCCCATTATATAAACATCATTACGAAAAGAATTTATAAGGGTAAAATTTTCGGAATAATTTAATTCCATATCAGTATTTGCCGTTATTATACCGTTAAAATCAAATTTAGTAACATGGTAATTATAATTTATGTTATCATCGGTTATTGTTATAATACCGTCATCAACAACCGAAAAAGCATTGCAGTCGCCTGAGATTTCAACTCTCCACTCTTTACTTCCGTTTTCTGAATTATAGCAACTTAAAAAATTTACAACAGGATAATCATCATTGTGAGAAATAAAAAACAATTTCCCGGATTTATAAGCAATCCTGCTTATAACATTTCCGCTGTCGCCTATATTAGCTTCCCATCTTAATGAGCCGTTTTTTGTTAAAGACGTTATAATATCTCCGTTCGCAACATAAGAAAAAACGTATATATTATCATCTTCGTCAACTGCAGGCGTTTCTTTTGTAAACCTGCCGCTGTTGGTAACTGCCGGCAAAGAATATTGCCATTCGAGAATATCCTCGGTTTTTCGTTTGCCGAGATAATCTTCGATATCGTCTCCGTCGCAGGAATTAAAAAACATCAACGGAAAAACCGCTAATAAAACAAACAAATTAATATTTTTCATAGTTTTTATAATTTAAAAGTTTAATTAAAATTCAATTTAAAACAAACATAGATAAAATATAAATAGTACAAAAATAAAAAACCGAACAAATTAATAATCGATATAGTGTAATTAACAGATGTTTCGATAAAATTAAAATTCGTAAAGCACCGGTCGGATATTTTTCATATGTCGAAAGTTTCAATACGTAGATTTTATTAAATATTTACAATTTAATTTCGCAAATTTGCATATTAA
Source organism: Chlorobiota bacterium (assembly GCA_013153865.1). Classification (GTDB taxonomy): domain Bacteria; phylum Bacteroidota; class Bacteroidia; order Bacteroidales; family JAADGE01; genus JAADGE01. Next base: position 12,632 of record JAADDR010000187.1, read on the forward strand.
TATCATAAAAATTACAAAAAGAAAAATGTTTAAAAATATCTTTTTATCAATTACGGGAATTTGTATTACGGCAGTTATAACGGCACAAATCAAAACCGCCGACTTGTTTATGCAAAAAGAAATCCGCAATGCATACGAAAAAGAAACACGCTCCTATGACGGTAAACCGGGAAAAAATTATTTCGTAAACAAAACCGATTATACAATTGATGCCGAATTTAATCCCGAAACAAAAATACTTTCGGGCAACGAAACAATAAATTACACAAACAACGGTACGGATACGCTTAAAGTAATGTATTTTAATCTTTATCAGGATTTATACAAAAAAGGAAATGCACGCGATTGGGATATAGGAACCTCAGACCTTACAGACGGAGTAAAAATCAATAAAATAACATTCAACGGCAAAAAAATCGACACGGAATCAAAACAAGTTTCAAACAGACAATCAATTTTAAAAATAAAACTTCCGGAAAATATTTTACCGCATTCGCAAGCCGAAATAAAAATATCATGGGAAGTAAAAATTCCCGAAAAAATCACCATACGTCAAGGAACTTACGAAAAAGACAACTTTTTTATTGCATTTTGGTATCCTAAGGTTGCTGTTTACGACGATATTGTCGGTTGGAACACGCACGGGCACACCGGTTCGCAAGAATTTTACAACGATTTCGGAAATTTCGACGTGAGCATTACCCTTCCGGGAGATTACCAAGTTTGGGCTACCGGAGTTTTACAAAATATGAACGAGTTGTATAACGAAAAATATGTAAAACTGTTTGAAAAATCAAAACAAACCGATGAAGTAATACACATAATTACCGAAAAAGACCGAAAAAAAGGAAAAATATTAAAAAAATCCGATAAGCATACATGGAAATTCAAATCGGAGCAAACACCCGATTTTGCATTCGGCGTAAGCAGAACATATTTATGGGACGCGGCAAGTATAATATCGGGCAACCGCAGAGTATCGGTAAATGCCGTTTACAAACCCGAATCGGAAAATTTTAAGCACGTTGCCGAAATATTACGCCGAACATTAAAATTCTTTACCGAAGAAATACCCGGCATACCCTACCCTTACCCGCAAATTACCGATTTTAACGGCGGGGGCGGAATGGAATTTCCGGGTATGACAAATTGCGGCGAAACAAAAAATCTTACTTCGACATACTACCTTACGGCTCACGAAGTCGGGCATTCTTATTATCCGTTTTATACAGGACTTAACGAGCAAAAATATGCTTGGATGGACGAAGGTCTTATAACTTTCTTCCCGCAATACGTAATAGAAAAATATGCCGGAGATTCAACTTTTACCGTTTTTAAAAGAAATATAGCCGTTTACAATAAACTTGCGGGCAACTACAATGACGTGCCGCTTATGATAAGCAGCAATAATGTCGGCAGAAACGCATACAGATTTCATGCATACAATCGCCCTTCCGTTGCATTTTATCTCCTTTACGATTACCTCGGAAAAGAAAAATTTGCGAAAGTCTTGCAACTGTTTACCGGAAGATGGCACGGAAAGCATCCTGTGCCTTTCGATTTATTTTTTGCATTTAACGAAGTTGCCGGCGAAGATTTGGCTTGGTTCTGGAAACCTTGGTTTTTCGATTTGGGATACGCCGATTTAAGTATCTCCGGTATTGACACTTCCCTTAAAGATAAATTTATTGTTACCGTAAAAAACAAAACCGGATTTCCTGTTCCGGTATATCTTACCGCCGAATACAAAAACGGCGAAACCAAACATTTCGACCATAAAATGAATGTCTGGAAACACGGAAATAAAACATTCAGAATTACAATTCCTTCGGAGGAGTTAAAAAAAGTGTATCTCGATACCGAACTAACACCCGATGCTTTTCCGGAAGATAATGTTTATGATTTTTAAATTCCGTATTTATTAAAAATTTCAATTCGCACGGGGCATTTACAAATCTCCGAAGATCCGAAATAAAAACGGTCGGAACACTCCCCGACCGTTACTTTATTTAAAACACATAATTGATTATACAAACACTCCGACACACTGCAAATATCGGTGTCGAAATTACCTGTATTTAAACATTTGAAATTATTACTGCAATTTGCGGAAGATATTATTTCTTTATTTATATCTGTTTTCATACACTTGATGCTACGCTTTTTCACCCCTAAATGTTTCATAAAATTGACAAACACACTGAAATAAGCCGTAAAACTTCAAAATAAAGACATAAAAAATCCGGAAAATACGTATTATCATAAATTTTCCGGATTAAAAATATTTCCGACTGACTGCAGTTATTCTATAAAGAAACTGACTTCATCGTATTTTTCGTTTCCGAGCTTATCCACGGTTTTAAATTTAAGCGTGTTTTTACCTTTTTTAAATCCCGAAACCGGAGTTGTATAAAGTTTCTCTATACTGCCGTTAACGGAGTAAAAGATTTGTTCCGTTCCGGTCATTTGGTCGGCACCCGATAAATAAACGGTTACATACGAAGGATATACATCAAGTCCGTTTTCTTTTTTATACGGTTTTACGCTGAAAGTATAAGCCGGTTCGGGCGGATTTGCATCAACTATTACGTAAAAACGTCCTACATTTCGGTTATTTACGTTATCGTATCCGAAATATTCTATCAAGTGCTTTCCGTTTTCGGCTATTCCGAAAGGTTCTTTATACATATTTTCGCGCTGCTCGCCGTCTATAGAGTAAGATATATATTGCAATCCCGACTCGGAGTCGCTTGCCGACAATTTAATTTTGGAATTTTTACCGAGAAATACGGTATCTCTCGTGTAAAAACGTTTACCTATGTATGAATGTTTTAATGTAGGACCGACTAAATCAACATATATCTTTTTAGTTGAATATTTGTAATTTTTATATTTATTTGCTCCTGTTCCGGTAGTATTGTCCATTCTGTCAACAGCATAATATTTAATTATGTGATAACCGGGTTTTTTAGGCAAATAAAACGGTTCGTCGTAAGGTTTAAATTCGGAGCCGTCAACAGAATATTTTACTTCTTTAACTCCCGATTTATTATCGACGGCCGTTAATTTAAGTTTGGTTCTTCCCGAAAAGTAAATTTTATCGTCAACTATAAATCTGTCGCCCAATACATCGGAGGTTAATATGGGAGCGCTCTTGTCCAAAAAGAAAGAAAAAGTTTTGGGTTCTTCTTTGTTTCCCACTTTATCTTCCGAATAATAAGTAAGAGTATGATTATCTTCGGTAAGCTGTTTAAGAGGCAATATATTTCCGTTATAAGGGATATAAGGTCCGTCGTCAAACTTGTAATACGTGGCTTTTAATCCTGATTTGGAATCCGAAGCATCGAGATAAATTTTTGTATTAAGTGCTATTATTTTTCGTTCCAAATCAATGCCTGTTACGTTATGATAAGTTACCGGAGCATCTTCGTCAATAAAGAATGTTACGGTATTCTTATTTACGTCTTCGACATTTCCTACTTTATCGACGGCATAATATCTTAATTCGCAAATTTCGTTATTCGGGTCGGGCATAAATTTGCCTTCGTATTTTTTGTATTCTCCGGAATTAACGGAATAATAAATATCCGACACGCCTGCTCCGGCATCTTTCGAACTTATTTCCACCGTTAATCCTTTTCCGTAATATTCTTTATCTCCCAAAACGTATTTTTTT
>JAADDR010000113.1 GCA_013153865.1 Chlorobiota bacterium
AAACAGGTTATATAATAGGAATACAACACAATTTTAATTTTATTTCATTTTATAAACACAATTCCGTTTTACTTAAAAAAGTAGGAGACCGTATAATAACGGGAGAATCTGTAGCAATTGCAGGAAATTCGGGAGAGAATACCACCGGTCCGCACCTTCATTTTGAACTTTGGCATAACGGAACTCCCGTAAATCCCGAAGATTACATAACATTTTGATATTAATGAAAAAAATCGCAATACTCGGTTCAACCGGTTCTATAGGAACACAAGCACTCGAAGTAACAGAGCAAAATCCCGAATACTTCAAAGCAGAAATACTTACTGCCGGAAGCAATGCGGAATTGCTTATAAAACAAGCATTAAGATTTAACCCGAATACGGTTGTAATAGCCGACAAAAGCAAATACAAAGAAGTATCCGATGCTCTGGCACCTTATCCGATAAAAGTTTTTGCGGGAAGCAAAGCGATAGAAGAAATAGTAACATCATCGGAAATAGACACCGTTCTTACCGCAATGGTAGGATTTTCGGGGCTTATCCCTACAATAAACGCAATAAAAGCAAAAAAAGACATTGCTCTGGCAAATAAAGAAACACTGGTCGTTGCCGGAGAACTTATATCAAAACTTATAAAACAAAACAAAGTTGCCGTTCTGCCGGTTGACTCGGAGCATTCCGCAATATTTCAAAGTATTACGGGAGAATTTAACAACGAAATAGAAAAAATATACTTAACGGCATCCGGAGGACCTTTCAGAACATTAAGCAAAGAACAACTTAAAAAAGTTACCAAAGCTCAAGCTCTGAAACACCCCAACTGGAATATGGGCGCAAAAATTACCGTTGACTCCGCAACAATGATGAACAAAGGACTCGAAGCAATTGAAGCAAAATGGCTTTTCGATCTTAAACCCGAACAAATAGATATTATAGTACATCCGCAATCAATTATCCACTCTCTTGTCCAATTTACCGACGGGTCAATAAAAGCACAAATGGGACTGCCGGACATGAAACTGCCCATACAATATGCTTTCACATATCCGGCACGTTTAAAAACAAATTTCAAACGATTTAATTTTGCCGACTATCCCGAATTAACATTCGAAAAACCCGACACCGACAAATTTCCGAATATAAAAACAGCATACGAAGCAATGAAAAAAGGAGGAAATATGCCGTGTGCGGTTAATGCGGCAAACGAAAAAGCCGTTGAAGCATTTTTAAACGACAAAATTTCTTTCTTCGAAATTCCTGAAATTATTGAAAAAACCGTTAATAAAATTAATTTTGCAGCCGACTCAAACTTAAACACATATTTAGAAACAGATAAAGAAGCAAGAATAATTGCCGAAGAAATCATTAAAAACAAAAATTAAGCAACAAACATGGAGATTTTCGTTAAAATAATTCAATTATTATTAAGTCTTTCGATTTTAGTAGTTCTTCACGAATTCGGGCATTTTGCTTTCGCAAAGTTATTCAAAACCAAAGTAGAAAAATTCTACCTGTTTTTCGACCCGTGGTTTTCGCTATTTAAAAAGAAAATAGGAGAAACCGAATACGGCATAGGATGGCTTCCGCTCGGCGGATACGTTAAAATTGCCGGTATGATAGACGAGTCAATGGATAAAGAGCAACTGAAAAAACCGCCGCAACCGTGGGAATTTCGCTCAAAAAAACCGTATCAAAGATTACTGATAATGATAGGAGGAGTTTTAATGAACTTCATTTTAGCCGGAATTATTTATATAGGAATACTATACACATGGGGAGAAGATTACCTGCCGACAAAAAACGTAAAATACGGAATATCGGCAGACTCGGTTGCATACAAAGCGGGATTTCGCAACGGCGATAAAATCCTTTCGGTAAATAACGAAACTTTCGAACGCTTCGGCGACCTCAGAAAAGAAATGACCTTAAACTCCAACAAAACCGTTCAGGTACTGAGAAACGGAATAAAAAAAGACATAAAAATTGCCGACTCCATTGCAGTAAAAGCAGGCAAATCCGATTTTATTCAACCGCGTTTCGAGTTCGTAATAGCGGATTTTGCTCCTAAATCATACGCAAAAAAAGCCGGACTCAAAATAAACGATAAATTAATCGGTATAAACGACAGCACTCTTATGTTTTTCGACCAATACGTTCACTACTTTAAAACACACAAAAACACGGAAGTTAACATACAAGTCGAACGTAACGGCAAAAAATTAAGCATCCCTGTAAAAATAGACGAAAACGGAATGATAGGCGTTGCGGCAAAAACATATGCGGGATTAGAATTTAAACATATAAATTACTCTTTTTGGGAGTCAATACCGGCAGGAATAAAAAAAGGTGCAGACCTTACAAAAGATTATCTTCGTTCTTTCAAACTTATTTTTAACCCCGAAACAAAAGCATATAACTCTCTCGGAAGTTTTGTTACCATAGGAAACATGTTTCCGGGAATATGGGATTGGCAAGCATTCTGGTCTATGACGGCATTCTTGTCCATTATACTCGGAGTTGTAAATTTATTACCCATACCGGCATTAGACGGAGGTCATGTAATTTTTGTGCTTTACGAAATGATAACAAGACGCAAACCGAGCGATAAATTTATGGAATACGCACAAATTGCAGGTTTTGTAATTCTGCTCGGGATTATGCTTTTTGCACTTAAAAACGATTTGGTAAACTACGTATTCTAAAAAAATCATTATATTTGCATAAAACATAAAATCAAATAATAATGGAAAATACAATTATATCGGCAGGAATGCCGGGAGTTTGGCAAATAGTATTAATAGCAGTATTAATTTTATTACTTTTCGGCGGCAAAAAAATACCGGAAATGATGAAAGGGCTCGGACAAGGAATGAAAGAATTTAAAAACGCCGTAAAAGAACCCGAAGAAGAAGAAATAAAAAGCGAAAAAACCGATTCGGAAGCAAAAAATTAATTTTATTCGCACAAAAAAAATCGACCGCAAACAAAATTAAACGTTTCCCGGACTTTGCGAAACGTATTAAATATACCCGTTAACAAAAAACGGTTAAATACCGAAATTTATAAAAAATGCATAAACACACAGTTTATTTCCTGACATTCGTTCTGTTTTTTCTGTCATGTGCAACAGACTCGGAGTCGTATATACCGGCATCGTCGGGCTCGCCCGGACACGTATTGATTATAATGGAAAATCAGAAATGGAAATACGAACCCGGAAAAACAGTCAGAGAAGCATTTAACCAACCATACGAAATATTACCGCAAGACGAACCGATTTTTGATTATTCGCATATTCCTCCCGAAGCATACTCAAGTCTTCTAAACAAAAGCAGAAATATATTAATAGCAAAAATATCCGTAAACGTAAAAAAACCGGAAATACTGATAAGCAAAAACAAATATGCGAAGCCGCAACTTATAATAACCGTAAAAGCCCGAAACAACAAAGAATTTGTCGAATTATTCAAAAAAAATGCCGATAAAATAATATACAACTTCGTAAAAGCGGAACGGGAACGGCTTACCGATGCCTACGAAAATAAATTTCTCGACAAAAAAATTTACGAAACACTGAAAAAAGAACATCACATTCTGCTGTCAGTCCCGAAAGGTTTCAAATTAGATATTGACAGCGCTCATTTTGTTTGGATAAGCAGAGAAACACCCTATTCGAGCCAAGGAATTTTAATTTGGGATTACCCCTACACCGATACTCTTCAGTTAGAAAAAGAAAACCTGCTGAAAAAACGCGATTCCGTTTTAAAACATTACGTGCCGGGCCCGGCAAAAAATTCCTACATGACTACCGAATATTTTATAGACCCCTCATACACCGAATTTATGCTGCATAAAAAATATGCCGTAATGATTAGAGGGCTTTGGAAAATCACCGGAGTAAAAGGCATATTTCAGGGCGGTCCGTTTATAAACCTTACCGTTGTAGACCAAAAAAGAGAAAGACTCATTACGGCAGACGGTTATGTTTACGGCGGACGAAAAAAGAAAAGAGAACTTATGCGGCAAGTCGAAGCAATATTAAGAACATTAAAAATCGACGAATAAAACCGAAGTAAATAAAATGGCAATTATAAAAACAGTAAGAGGCTTTACGCCTGAATACGGTAAAAATTGTTTTTTTGCGGAAAATGCGGCAATACTCGGAGACGTTATTATGGGCAACGATTGCAGCATATGGTTCGGAGCGGTATTAAGAGGCGACGTAAACTCTATAAGAATAGGCAACCGGGTAAATATTCAAGATAATGCGACACTGCATACTTTATACGAAAAATCGGTAATAGAAACAGGCGACAATGTATCCGTAGGGCATAACGCCGTTATACACGGAGCAAAAATAGGCAACAACGTGCTTATAGGCATAGGTGCAATAATATTAGATAACGCCGTTATAGGAGATAACAGCATAATTGCCGCGGGAGCTCTGGTAAAAGCAGGAACAATCGTAGAACCCGGAAGCATATATGCCGGAGTCCCGGCAAAAAAAGTTAAAGACATCGACCCGGAACAAAGCAAAGAAATGATAGACAAAATCGCATACAATTATAAAATGTATGCCGGATGGTATAAGCAGTAACTAACCAATATTACCGCTTGCAATCCTTAAATACTTACCGACAGTATATTCTATTTTTTCGGACTCCAAAAGTGCTTTTACCGTGCGTAAAACTTTATCTTCTTCATAATCCGTAAGTTCAACAAGTTTATCGACCGTAAGATTTTCTTTTGAGAGCAAACCCGTTATTTTATCGCTTATTACCGAAAAATCGTAATAACTTAATCCGGTTTCGTTTTTTCTGCGACAAACATCACACTCACCGCAAAGCGGAGAATCCTTTTCGCCGAAATACTCAAGCAAAAGCCGGCTGCGACATTCCGTTTTACTTTCGGCATAACGAATTACGGCTTCGGCACGCTTATAATGACGTTCTTTCCTTTCTTTGTAATGTTCTTTTGAGATAAGCAGATTTTTATCGTCTAAACGCTCCGAAGTAAAAACAATAAAAGGTGTTTTCCTTTGCGGAATATATCTTATTATTCGATGTTCTGCCAACTTTATCAGATAACCGTAAATAACATCCGGCTCGGTATGCGCTTTTTTGGCAAGATAAGATTCGTCTATCGAAACATAACCGGAAAACAAACCGGTATAACTTCTCAAAAGCAATTTTATAAAAGCATCAAAATGTTTATTGGCAACCTGATAACGATACAAATCTTCTCTGTCAACAGAAAAATAAACTTTCGACGGAGCAAAATCATCCTCCGTAAAATCCAAATAAGATTCGTTTCTTAAAATTTTTAAACTGCTTAAAACTGAATAAACAGGCAATTTAAACTTAGAAACAAAATCATGCACCGAAAAAAGTCTTATCAAACCTTTGCCCCCTCCTACCGGTATCTTGTAATAATTGCACAAAGCATTATAAACGCGTTTTATTTCTTCAATATCCGGAAAAGCCGATTTTAAACGTCTCTCAAAATTCAGCTTATCCGATTTATGATACAGCAATACTGCATAAGATTTTTTACCGTCTCTGCCTGCCCTGCCCGCCTCCTGAAAATATGCTTCCGGAGAATCCGGCAAATCGTAATGAACCACAAAGCGCACATCGGGCTTATCTATCCCCATGCCGAAAGCGTTAGTTGCCGTGATAATACGTAAATCTCCTTTTTTCCAGCGCCTCTGTTTTATATCTTTTATTTTTGCATCTAATCCGGCATGATAAAAATCAGCATTAATACCTTTACTTTGCAAAAACTTTGAAATCTCAAAAGTTTTTTTGCGACTTCGCACATAAATTATACCGCTGCCTTTCTCTTTTACCGCAATTTTAAGCAAATATCTCAATTTATCCTCTACTTCGCGAACTACATATACCAAATTCTTGCGAGCAAAACTTTTCTTAAAAACATTTCGTTCTTTAAACAACAATTTATCCTGAATATCTTCGGCAACTTCCGGTGTTGCGGTAGCCGTAAGTGCTACAAACGGAATATCCGGTTTCAGCTTGCGAATATTTGCAATATTCAAATACGAAGGTCGAAAATCATAACCCCATTGCGAAATACAATGAGCTTCGTCAACGGCAACAAAATCGATATTCATATCCGGAAAACGAGATAAGAAAATACCCGTAGATAAACGCTCCGGCGATACATACAACAATTTATACGCTCCGAAAACGGCATTATTAAGAATAATATCAATCTCGTCGCGCGACATACCCGAATAAACCGCAGCCGCCTTTATACCTTTTTCTTTCAAATTCTGAACCTGATCTTTCATTAAAGCTATTAAAGGCGTTACAACCAAGCACATACCTTCCGATGCCGATGCCGGAACCTGATAAATAACGGACTTTCCGCCTCCGGTAGGCAATAAAGCCAATACATCTTTGCGCTCGTCGGCAAAAGATTTTATTATTTCTTCCTGCAAAGGTCTGAAACCGGAATATCCCCAGTATTTTTTCAGTATTTGCCCGTATTTGCTCAAAATATATGCACTTTAACGATAAAAATATAAAATTATAAAGTTAAAACAAATATACGAAGTTGATTTTACAAAAGAAAAACCGTTCAAATTAAAACATACCGGTAATTTTTTTTTATATATTGCGTTTTAAAAAACAAATGAAATATACCGAACAAATACTTGTCGCTCTTATTTTGCTGATTTCGGCAAACGTATTTTCGCAAAACAAAACGGAATATCGCGACAAAATATACAAAGACGGAATAAAAACAGTATTATTTTATCGTGCCGGATGGGAATTTACCGCACCGGTTTTAGAACTTAATTCCGATAAAAAACTTATTCTTTCTTTCGATGATTTAAACGACGAAGTTACCGATTATTACTATACCGTAATTCATTGCTCGGCAAATTGGGAACCTTCCGACCTAAACCCCATTGAATATATACAAGGTTACGAAGAAGAACAAATCGAAAACTTCGAAAACTCTTTCGGAACATTAGTGCAATACACTCATTACACGCTTACATTTCCGAACGAAAACATGCAACCGGAAATATCCGGGAACTACATTCTTTTGGTTTACGAAGATTACGACCGCAACAAACCGGTTTTAACAAGAAGATTTTACGTTGCGGACACCAAACTCGAAATTAAAGCAAGCGTGCAAAGAGCATCTTACGTAACCGACATGAACACATCTCAGGAACTGAAAATTACGGTAACAGACAAAAATAATTACATTACAAATCCTCAAGATAATTTTTCGGCAACGGTATTGCAAAACAACGACCAAAATATTATGCTCGAAAATATAAAACCGGATTTTATAAAAGGTAACGTTTATGAATTTTACAATCCGCGAAAACTAAAATTCAAAGGAGGCAACGAATACAGATATTTTAACGTCAAAAGCGAAAAATATCTTACCGAACGTATAAAAGCAATAAGTTTCGGAAGACCTTATTATTACTTCGAGCTTATACCGGAAGTATGCAACCCTTCGTTTACATACAGTTACATGCAGGATATAAACGGAGATTTTCTTATTACCGCCGACAATACCGAAAATCCGGCAACCGAAGCGGATTATGTATATGTAGATTTTACTCTTTATAAAGAAAAACCTTTTCTGAAAGGCGAAGTATATGTTTACGGCACATTATCCGACAGGTCTTGCGACAAGAAAAACAAGATGACTTACGATTACGGCAAAAAAGCATATACACTCAGAATGCTGCTTAAACAAGGTTTTTATAATTACCGATATGTTATTTGCGACAACGGTGTTCCGGAACTCGATTATACCGAAGGTAATTATTATCAAACGGAAAATAATTATATGATCTTTATTTATAACAGACCGCAAGGCGGTCAATACGACGAATTAGCGGCTTATATCGTTGTTAATTCTTTGAAGATTCATTAAATTTAAGTATCAAAAAAATTTTATTCGGATATTTTTGATACTATTTTTTTTGCCTGTTTAATTCTGTCTGCCATACCTACACCGTCAATAATACTGCCGCCGAGAAAAAGCCCTTTGTGTTCGTTTTGAAGATGTTTTACCGCATCCGTTCGTTTTTTGCTGTCGGCACCGTATTGGGCAATAGCTTTTTTGTGATAAAAAATTTTGAGCAAATCGGGTTTAAAATCGGATAATCCGAGTAAATCGGCAAGTTCGGGTTTTAAAATCGATAAAAGCTCTTCTTCGGACATTCTTGCAAGGTGCATTTTTTTAGTTCCGCCCGCAAAAAAAGTCAGTAACGCACCTTCTTCGGGTGCCCTGCCCGAAAAAAGAGTCGACATAAACAAAATACCGAGCACGTTTTTATTTTCTTTAGAAGGGATTAAACCTCCGAAAGCATCTAACGATATACCTTCCCATTTGTTAAATCCTGCCGCAATTTCGGCAACTTCGGCATATTTTACGGAAGTAATATCGTCAAGAATTTTTTTGTCGAGAAAAGGAAACAAGCCGGGAAGTTCTCCCGCATTAACAGTGCTTATAACATCGGTATATTCCTCATCATCGATAATAAATAAATTTCCTTTTTTTTGAATTTCTGTATCTGCGTTAAATTTTATGTTTTCTTTTCCCGTATTTTTAACGATTGCGTTTATAATCTCCGACAATCCGCCTTTTGCCGAAAATATCTTTTTTGTAACTTTTTTTTCGGCTTCCGATTTCGGTTCTCGTGCTTTTTTAATTGCTCCGCCAATAAAACTTCCGTATTTTTGTTCTAAATCGTATAATTTCGGGAGAGCATATTTCGTAACGAGATAATAGGGGTCGCCGGCATATATTCCCGAAACGAAAGGGTCAACGGCATAATCCAAAAAGGATTTTCCCATACGGCGAATTACGAGTTCGGCAACACTTTCGGAAGGATTTTTTCCGGCTTTGCGAAACGGTTCTCCCAAAAGTCTTAATTTATCGGCGGCGGTAAAAAGAGGAGTTGTAATTCCGGAGATTAAGCCCGAAGGCAGTTCTTCCCATTTTCCGTTTTTCAGAATCAGGCGTTTTTCGGCTTTTTCGTCGGCAAGTTCGAGTTCAAAATAATCCGAAAGGTCTTCAAAAAGTTCCGTTGTTTCGATATTCGACAATGTTCCGGTATTCGGACCTGTTTCGTAAATAAAGCCGTTTTCGGAGACTGATTGTATAACCCCTCCGCAACGGTCTGTTTTTTCGAATATTCGAAAATCAATACCTGCTTTTTTCAGATAAAAAGCCGATACCAAACCGGTTATGCCCGCACCTGCTATTGCAACTTTTTTATTCATTTTTACAATGATTTGGAGAATTTCTTTTCGCTTTGTTCGGTAAGCGGGTCGAAAGCCGCCGCAATGTTACGCAAAAAGAACATACCTTGATGCGTTACGGAGATTTCTTTTCCGTTTATTTCAATAAGTTTTTCTTTTTCGAAAGTTTTAAGGACATCAAAATCGAGCCCGGTAATTTTAATTATATCGTCGTATGATATGTTAAATTTTTTTTCGGTATCAGCCAAAGATATATAGCGATTACTCATTATTTCGGCTATAATGTGCCCCGTTATTTTTTCGTTTTCGTTTAAAAAATATGCTTTTTCGAAAGGCAAAATTTCGTTGTTTATGCTGTCGGAATATTGTTTCAGGTTTTTGGTATTTTGTAAGAATGCGTTTTCGAGCTGACTTATGCCGCTGACTCCCAATGCATATACTTGTCCGGTGGTTTCGCGCGTGCAATATCCTTGAAAGTTTCTTCCGAGTTCTCTGTTTTTAAGTGCCGTGTAAAGTTCGTCGTCGGTTTTTGCGAAATGGTCGAGTCCTATCGAAACATAATTACTTTCGGTAAGTATATTAAAAGCTGTTTGGAATAAAGATGTTTTAAGTTCGGCATCCGGCAGGTTGTATTTTTCGAGGAGTTTTTGATGCGGTTTTACCCACGGCACATGTGCGTAAGAGAACAGAGCCAGTCTGTCGGGATTTATATTTACGGCTTTTCGTATTGTTTCGGAAAACGATTCTATTGTTTGTCCGGGCAGTCCGTAAACGAAGTCAAGATTTACCGATATTCCTTTTTTATGAAGGTATTTAACGGAGTCTTCCACGGGCAATGCCGGCAATGCCCTGTTTACGTTTTTCAGAACTGTTTCGTTAAAGTCTTGTATTCCTATGCTTAAGCGGTTAAATCCGAGCTGTGCCAAAGCATCTTTATATTCGTAAGTAAGATGAGCCGGGTGGCACTCCATGGCTTTTTCGGCATTTTCTATAAAGTCGAAGTTATCGTAAAAGATATTCATTATATCCTTTATCTGATTTATGTCGAGATAGTCGGGAGTGCCGCCTCCCCAATGTATTTGCGATATTTTACGCCTTGGTGAGAGGAGTTTTTTATATATCAGTATTTCTTTTTTCAGGGTATCGACGTAATTGTTTATAATGTTTCGATTTCCGGTAATATGAGTATTGCATCCGCAATAATAGCATAATCGGGAGCAGAAGGGTATATGTAGATAAAAAGATATGTTTTCCGGTTTTAAGTTGTTTGATTTTTTTATTGCGTTTACGGCATCTTGCGGTTTAAAATCGGAGGTAAAGAAGTTTGCGGGCGGATAGCTCGTATATCTCGGTGTCGGAACATTATATTTATCGAGCAGTTTTTTATCTATGTTCATATTGGTATTGATTTTATGAAAAACCGGAAAAATATTTTATAAAAGGCAATTTGTTTATATTTTTTCCGGATATTGTTATTTTTTGTTCTGTTTTTTTTTAAACCATCCTTTTTTTACTCTTTCTTCCTGTTCTATTGTTTCGTGTATTCCCCAAAGGAATATAAATCCGAAAGCCGACATTCCGGCAGACAGCAGTATGTTTTTAAAGAAAAGTGATGCGATTGTTGCCGCAAGTCCCGTAACGAAAAAGAATATCCAGAATTTTTTGGTAAAATGATATTCGCCCCATATGCAAAGCCGGCGTGCAAATATTATAACCGCAAATACGACTGCTCCGATAATAAGACCGGATAAGTTTAAGTTTATGTTAAATATTTGTAATGTCATCGGTCGTAATTTCTGTTCGGGTTTCTTTTTGCCTGTCCTTTTAAAACTCTTTCGTGTTGTTTAAATATTTCTATTGTACTCCAAAACAGTGCAAATGCAATTATTCCGAATATTACAGAAAGGGTTTCGCCCGTAAAAAATGATATTATCAAAAAAGCAAGTCCGGGAAAGAACAGAAGGTACCAACTTTTTTTTCCTTTGTAATATTCTAATTTTGCCACCAGCGGATGACATAGTCCTATAATTAAAAAGGCGGAAAATCCTAAAAGTAAACCTTCCCAGTTCATTTTTTTGTTTTATTATTTAAAGTGCAAAAGTAAAAATATTTTAATAAAAGCCGGACAGTTCGGAATAAATTCGAGAATATGTGTTACCCGCAAAGTTAAGTTGTTTATTATTCTACTTTAGTAACTTTAAGCATGTTTGTTTTGTGTGTTATATTCATAGGTGTGCTTGCCACGTGTATTACGTAATCGCCTTTTTTTATAAGTCCTTTTTCTTTAAGGATGTTTACCGACAGTTCTATTGCTTGATCTACGTTATCGACTTCTTCGAAATGAACGGCTCTTACTCCCCACAGCAATGATAATGCGCTTATTAGATTTTTGTGTCGCGTAAAAGCGTATATGTCGGCTTTGGGTCTGTATCCTGAAATTGTTGATGCGGTGCTTCCTTTTTCGGTAAATGTAATAATTGCTTTTGCTCCTACCCTTTCCGCCATAATTGATGCGCTGTAGCATACGTTATCGCGAAGGAATCTCGGTGATTCGGGTTTGGGCGGCAGCCCTCTGTTGTATTTATATCTGTGTTTTTCGGTATTTTGTATAATTTTGTGCATGTTAACGATAGTTTCTACCGGGTATTTTCCTACTGATGTTTCGCCGCTCAGCATAACGGTATCAACACCGTCGATTACTGCATTTGCCACGTCGTTGGCTTCGGCTCGCGTGGGTCTGAAGTTTGTTATCATGCTTTCCATCATTTGAGTTGCAATTATAACCGGGGTTGATGCATCTATGCATTTTTCGACTATTTCTTTTTGCAGCAACGGAACGGTATCGAACGGCATTTCTACTCCGAGGTCGCCTCGTGCAACCATAACGGCGTCTGTTTCGGCAATAATGGCATCTAAGTTTTTAACTGCTTGAGGTTTTTCTATTTTCGAGATTACATATGTGTTTTTGCGTTTTCGTTTTATCATTTGTTTCAGTTCTATAACATCGCTTACCTGTCTTACGAAGGATAAGGCAATCCAGTCTACTTCCTGAGAAAGTGCAAATTCGGCATCTGCAATGTCTTTTTCCGTAAGGCTCGGCAATGATATTTCTGTATTGGGCAGATTAACTCCTTTTTTGCTTCCGAGAAATCCGCTGTGTATAACTTTTGCTTTTACCGATGATTTTTTGTCTGTTTCCACTACTTCCAGTTTTATTTTTCCGTCGTCGATAAGTATAGAGTCTCCTACTTCGACATCTTGCGGAAATTCATCGTAGCTCATATATACTCTGTGTTCGTCACCGATTATTTTTTCGTTAACAAATTCGATTATTCTTCCTCTTTCGAGAAATACTTTACCTCCTTTCATTTCTCCCACGCGTAATTTAGGTCCTTGCAAATCGGCAAGTATCGCCACGTCGGCTCCTGTTTCTTCGTTAAGAGTTCTGACAGTTTTTATTAGTTCGGCGGCTTCGGAGTGGCTGCTGTGCGAGAAATTTATTCTGCAAACGTCCAATCCTGCCAAGAACATTTTTTTTAATGTTTCTTTATCCGATGATGCCGGTCCTAATGTTGCAATGATTTTTGTTTTGGATTCGTCGAATGTCATTTTTTTATCAGTTAAGATTGTCGAAAAATATTTTTAAGGTCAACAGCCGAATTATATTAAGTAAGGTAACGGGGATGCAAAGTTATAAAAGCAATTATATTTTTAAGCGTAATATACGAATGATTTTATGATTATATGTTTTTTACGCCCATTACCGTTATATCGTCTGTTTGGGCTTCGTTACCTTTCCATTCGGCAAGAACGGTGTTTAATTTTTCTTTTTGTTTGTTTAAAGGCAGTTCGTTTATTTCGGTAAGCAGTTCTCTAAATCTTTTTTTAGTGAATTTCTTTTTTGTTTTTTCGCCTATTTGGTCTATAAATCCGTCGGAAAAGAGATATATCATGTCGTTTTTTTGCAATTTGATTTTTTTGCTGACAAAATCGACTTCTTTATAAAAGAATCCTACGGGGTTTCTTTGTGCCGTAAGTTCAATTAATTCTCCGTTTCTGAATATCCAAGCCGGATTGTATGCTCCTGAATATTTAAGTTCGTTTGTTTTTGTATTTAATGAACAAAGTGCCATGTCGATACCGTGAGAGCTTCCGTTATCGAAAGTTTTAAATGTTTCTTTAACTTTTATTCTCAGTTCGTTTAAGATTTCGCCCGGGTCGGTAACTTGTTTTTGAGCTATTATTCCGTTAAGATAGGTAATGCCAAGCACTGTTAAGAATGCGCCGGATACTCCGTGTCCGGTACAATCCGCCGCAGCAAAGATAATATTTTCTTTTTGTTTTTTTACATAGTAAAAATCGCCGCTGACTCTGTCTTTGGGTATGTATAATACGAAGTGCCCGGGCAGGCATATACTGATGTCTTCTTCCGAAGTCAGCAAGGTTCTTTGAATTGTTCTTGCGTAATTTATATTGTCGGTAATGTTTTTATATACGGCTTCTATTTCTGCTTTGCTTTCTTTTATTTTATCTCTTTGTGCTTCTATTTCTTCGTTTCTTTGGCAGAGTATTTCGTTTTGTTGTTTCAGTTCTTCTTCCGAAGCCGTGAGTTCGTCGTTTATTTCTTTTAATTCTTTTTCGTGTTGCCGCAGTTTAATGTTTGCCGTCTTTTTTTGTTTATACATGCGAAACATTATTGCCGATAATATTACTGCAAACAGTATTCCGAATATAAATATGCGAATGATTATTTTTTGTTTTTCTTTTTCTATTTTTTCTTTTTCTATTTGTAAGCGGGATGCTTTCAGTTCGGCTTTTTGTTTTATTATTTGTTTTTCTTTTTTTTCTGTTTCGTATCGCACTTGCATTTCCGCTATTGCTTTTGTTTTTTCTTCGTTGAATATACTGTCTCTCAGCACGTCGGCAGAATCTCTGTATTCTAATGCTTTTTTGTATTGTTTCAGATTTTTGTATATGTCGGACAGAAGAGTATATATATTTTTTTTGTTTTCAAGACTTTCGGTATATTCTGCAACTTTTAAGGCTTGGCGGGCATAATTAAGTGATTTGTAGTATTTTTTTTGTTTGAAATATAATTTAGCCGTTTCGTAGAGAGCGTTTGCTTCGTTTATTTTATTTCCCGTTTCTCTGCTCAGAGACAGAGATTTCAGCAGGTTTTCCGATGCTTTTCGGTAATCCGATAATTCTCTGTAAGCTATTCCCGTGTTAATCAGATTTTCAGATATTCCGACTTTGTCTTTCAGTTTTGTGTGTATTTTTAAAGATTTGTTGATATTTTCGAGAGCTTTATCGTATTTCTTTTTAATGATATAAACATAAGCTATATTTCCGAGGTATCTTGCTTCTTCTCTTATATTTCCGGCATCTTTGCTTATTTGCAGCGCTTTTTGATAATATTCCAACGCTTTGTCGTAATCGGACCTGCTTACAAAAACATCAGCCGCATTTCCGAGTGTTAAAGACATTCCGTATTTACTGCCTGTTTCGGTAAAGACTTTAAAACTTTTCTGAAAATATTGTAATGCTTTATCGAAAACGGACAGTGTAGAATATAAAGAACCTATGTTAAGTAAGTTTTTTGCTATTCCAAGAGTGTCATTAATTTCTTCGTAAATTCTAAGTGATTCGTTATAGTAATTAAGTGCTTTTTTGTTTTCTGATTTTAAGGAGCAAACGACACCCATGTTTTTTATGTTTTTTGCTTCTCGTTTTTTATCTCCCAGTTCTTTAAAAAGTTTAACGGCTTCGGAATAATATTTAAAAGCTTTGTCGTAATCGCCCGTATAGAAATAATAAGTTCCTAATTTGTTCAAGGAGATTGCTTTTTCGTGTTTCAGGTTCTTCTTTTTTGATATTTCCAATGCTTTTTGGTAATAGACGAGTGCCGTATCCGGAATTTTATGTGCGTATATTTTTCCTATTTTAAGTAAAATGTTTACGCGGGAAGTGTCTTGTTTGCAGTTTTTAAGTGCTTCGCGCAGACTGTCGGCTTCGGCGTTATAATCTTGAGCGGATAGATTAAAATAGAATAAAATCGCAAATAAAGTTAATAATATAAAACGTGTAATTTTCATTTAGCAGAGCGGTAATCTTCGCATATAAAAGTATATTTTTTCGGATAAACTAAAAAATCTATTTTACTTGTTTTTTAAAGTTATTTACAAACGTCTTTTCCGCATTGACACATTTAAAGCATTAAAACAGTGTATGTCAAACAAATATCTCGACTGCACAAATATAAAATCTAATTATGTTTTTTGCTTGTTTTTATAATATTCTTCGGCTTCATTAATCAAATTTTCAATATCATCGGTTTGTTTCTCGTTTTTTTCCTGTTCGGAAAAGAATTCTTCTTCTTTGTAAAATTCATTTTTAACAAAGTCGGTAATATCTTTGAATTTATCTGCGCTTTTGCTCTTTATTCTGTCTAAAAACCCTGATAATTGTTCGGCATGTCTTTTTATTTCCGCTTTTTTATATAAATCAGCGGTTCCTTCTTTCAAGGCATGAGAAAATTCCGCAACTTCTTTTCTGAATATTTCAAATGCTTTTTTTGCTTTTTCGCTAAGGTCTTCGGTAATAATTTTAAATTCGTCTTTTAATTGTTCGTCTTTACCGGTATTCTCGGCATCTCGTTTTTGTTGTCTGTCAAGTATATCGCCGTCGCTATTTTCTATTTCTTTTTTCCATGATGCAAAGAGTTCTTTTGCTTCTTCGGATAATGTTTTTTTTGCCATAGTTTTGCTTTTTTTCAAATTTAAACTTATTTTTTGCAAATAAAAAAATATACATACGGAATATTAATACTTGCGGTTTTTAATTATTATTTCCTTATTTTTTATTCGTTAAATCGGTAATTTTTCATAAATTTATTTTTTGATTTTATTTAAAACAGTGGAATCCGTTTTTATTTTCCGGTTAAAACAAGTTCCTTTCGGCAGATTGCTTATACCTTTTGTTGCCGGTATAATTTCCGGTTTATATTTTT
>JAADDR010000072.1 GCA_013153865.1 Chlorobiota bacterium
ACGAGAAGTTGCGATTTTCAGTAATACAAAGTTATTTATTTTTTCATTTTTGTATTTATAAAACACTTTGTATTTTATAAATATTACGAATTTCATCAAATATATCAGATTGCCTTATCAACGTTGCCGAGCAGAAAGAAATAAAAAATCATGCTGCAAATCGGCATAAAATTATTATTTTTATGCTCGCAACTTATAAATAAGATTATGAACATAGAATTTAATAAAAACGAAGACATAAACAGACTTGCGGTATCAGAAATAAAACAACGTCTTGAAAAGATATATCTCGGAGGCGGAAAGAAAAAAATCGAGAAACTGCATGCCAAAGGCAAAATGACGGCACGCGAACGCATTGATTATCTTATCGACAAAGGCACAAAAACCGTTGAAATCGGAGCATTTGCGGGCGAAGGCATGTATGAAGAATACGGCGGATGCCCTTCGGGAGGCGTTGTAACGGTATTGGGATACGTTAAAAACAGACTTTGTGTTATAGTAGCAAACGATGCCACCGTAAAAGCCGGAGCATGGTTTCCGATTACGGCAAAAAAAAATCTGCGTGCTCAAGAAATAGCCATGGAAAATCATATCCCGATTATTTATCTGGTTGACAGCGCCGGAGTTTTTCTTCCGATGCAGGACGAAATTTTTCCGGATAAAGAACATTTCGGAAGGATATTTCGCAACAACGCAAAAATGTCTGCCGAAGGCATTATACAAATAGCCGCCGTAATGGGCAGTTGCGTTGCCGGAGGAGCTTATCTGCCCGTAATGTCGGACGAAGCAATAATAGTAAACAAAACCGGCAGTATATTTTTAGCAGGTTCGTATCTCGTTAAATCGGCAATAGGCGAAGAAATAGACAACGAAACACTCGGAGGGGCAACAACTCAAACCGAGATTTCGGGTATTATGGATTATAAAGTCGAAAACGATAAAGAGGCATTGGATTTAATACGGGAATTAATCGACAAAACATGTTCTCCTGAAAAAAAATGTTGCCTTGACCGTAAAGAAAGCAAGCCGCCGAAAAAAAATCCGAAGGGAATATACGGCATACTTCCGGCAACACGCGAAAAACCTTACGAAGTAAGAGAAATTATAGAACGTATAGTCGATGATTCCGAATTTACGGAATATAAAGCCGGTTACGGAAAAACCATAGTTTGCGGATATGCCCGAATTGACGGTTGGCCCGTAGGCATTGTGGCAAATCAGCGCACCGTGCAAAAAACAGCCAAAGGCGAAATGCAGTTCGGAGGCGTAATATATTCGGACTCGGCGGATAAAGCAGCTCATTTTGTCATGAATTGCAACCAGAAAAAACTTCCGATAGTATTCTTTCATGACGTTACCGGTTTTATGGTAGGCAGCCGCAGCGAGCAAGGCGGGATAATAAAAGACGGAGCAAAAATGGTAAATGCCGTTGCGAACTCCGTTGTTCCGAAGTTTTCGGTTATAATCGGCAACTCCTACGGTGCCGGAAATTATGCCATGAACGGCAAAGCATACGACCCGCGATTAATAATTGCGTGGCATTCGGCAAAGATTGCCGTAATGAGCGGCGAAAGTGCGGCAAAAACGCTGTTGCAAATAAAAGTGGCTTCTCTTAAAGCCAAAGGCGAAAAAATAACGAAAGATGCCGAAGAAAAATTACTGAAAGAAATAAAAGAACGTTACGACAAGCAAACAAGCCCGATTTATGCGGCAAGTCGTTTGTGGGTCGATGCCGTTATCGACCCCTTGGAAACAAGGGAATATATTTCGAAAGGTATTGAAGCGGCTTCGCATAACCCGGTTAAAGACGATTACAAAACGGGTGTTATAAGAACCTGATTTAATCAAAATTTCAGTTTAACTAAAATGCAATAAAAAAAAGGGTCTCGTAAAAATCGAAACCCTTTTTTTCTTATCATTTTTTCTTCAGAATCTTACTCCTAAAGTAACCTTAATAAATTGTTTTGCATTATCGACATCAGCCGTCGGTTCGGTTTTATCGCCCATAGGGTCGTAAGGAAATACGTTTGCGGCACCGTACATATTTAAAGTTTCGGAAGAACTTGCATAAGAATAAGAAATATCAACAAAAGAATGTTCGTTTGCAAAACCTATTCCGCCCGAATATATTGATTTCGCATTATCGAAAAATCCCGTATCTTTTTTATAAGGGCTTGTATATACGGCATAGCCGCCTCTAATTTTCATAAACCCGAAATTAAATTCGGCACCTGCTCTTATACTGTGCGAAGCTTGCATTAAATCGTAAGTTGCATAATTTTCCGCATCAAACGAGTAATAATCCGATTTTAACTCAGCCCTTGAATAATCGACATATTCGTAGTCGAGAGTAAAAGTTGCGGGTACGGTATAAAATTTACCTATCTTATGTGAACCGGCAATAAATGCCAATCCTAAATTTGCCCTGAAAGGTGTTTGCAAACTCCATGAAAATACGTTTGAAGTATCGGGTTCATAATCGTAATATCCGTTACTGTCCGCCACAGGATAGTCAACATACATCGAAGTCATATATTCGTCGTCAAAATCATATCCCGTTGAAGTATGAACGGCGGCACCTATTCTCAAAAATTCAAAAGGTTGATAAATAAACCCGAATTTACCGTTAATTCCGGTTCCTTCCGAATATAAATATTGTCTGTAATCTAATCTGTTGGGGTTAACTTGTATGCTGTCGCCCGGATTATCGGCATCTTCGGCATAAATAACCGGAAAGTTATATTCGGAATATACCGATTCTTCCGTATAATTAACTGTCGTAAGCCCCAAACTCATACCTATATATAACTTATTTCCTATATTTCCGCCTGCCGAAAAAGTAAATTCTCCGCCGCCTCCTTTTGTTTCCTCTTCATACCTTTGATTCTCGCCGTAAGTTCCGTCGTCGGTTACGTAAGACCAATATTCTCCCGCTGTTTCGTCATAATTAATAAGCCACGCACGCCATGCAAGATCTTCTCTAAACACGCTGTATCTGTCGGAATTTGAATTATATACGAAATAATCAAGTATCGAACCGTTCGGATTATCCCCCGAAGCGACAACTCTGCTTCTGTAATCGTTAAATGAATTATATGTTATTCCGAAATTTAAGTTTTTAAAAAGACCGTCTTTTTGCACTACCCAAACATATCCTATATTCGAAAAATTAAATCCGTATTTACTTTCTTTTCTTTCGTTATTTAAAAAAACGGATTCGGTATTATTAATTATAAAATTAGGAGTAAATGCAAACACATCTTTTTTAAAAACCGCTATTCCCGCAGGATTTACAACCAATGATGACATATCTGCACCGAGAGCCGACAAAGAATTAGCCATAGCATCGGATTTTGCAGTTCCGGAATAAAATTGTCTTCCGTAACGCAGTGCATCTAAATGATTTTGTGCAAACGAAAAATATGAAAACAATAAAAAAGCAACGGTTATAATATATTTTTTGAAAATCATTTGTCTTTATTTATAATGAATTAAAGTAAAAGCAAGAGTATCATTTACTTACTAAAACAAGACACTCTTGCGTTTATATCAAATTATTATCTGCCTGAACGTGAAGATGAAGTTCTTGAAGAACTGCTGCCTGAACGTGAAGATGAAGTTCTTGAAGAACCGGAACTGCTGCCTGAGCGTGAACTTCCGCTTGAATAAGAAGAACTTCTCGAGCTGCTGCTTCTGTATCCCGACCTGTTCGAAGAACGTGAAGTTGACGAATTGTTGTAAGTTTCGCCGTTTCCGGAATTTCTGCTGCTGTAATTAGACCTGTTATTGGTTCTCGGTCGCGAATAACTGCCGTTGTCTCTTGAACCGGAACGATTGCTGTAATTCGGGTCGGAACCGGTATTGGGTCTGTGATAATTAGTTCTTCCGTTATTTGTACGATAACCTGAATTTCGCGGATTATAATTATTGTTTCGAGAATTTTCGGAATTATATCTTTCCGAGCGTGAAGAAGAGTTTCTGTGATATGAACTGCTTGTATTAGAAGAACTTCTTCTTATCGTATTGCCTCTGCCCGTATTGTTTCCGGTATTACGGTTTACATTGTCCGCTCTTCCGGAGTTTCGCGAATTAACTTCGGCACTGTTACGGACTCTGTTTGTTTCTGTATTTACCCTGCTGACATTAGATCGTCTTACGGCGGTATTTCTTGTATTTGAAGAAGTGTTTCTTACCGCATTTGTTCTGTCGTCGGTTCTTTTGGTAACATTAACGGAAGATCCCGAAGGATTCCTCAATGTACTGTTTCTTGTTCCTCCGGTTCTTTCTCCGGCATTTGTTCTGTAACGGTTTCCGTAAGCATATACAGGTCTGTAATCATAGTTGTAATAATAGGGTGAACGGTAATAAGGCGTATAATAATAGCTTCCGTATCCCCAATAACCGTCATAGTAACCGTCGTAATAGCCGTTCCAGTAACTTCCGTAAGTCCACGGGTCGTAATATCCGTAATAATAAGGTCTGTAATACGGACGGTAATACGGTCTGTAATAATAAGACGTATAATATGACGGATAATAATATCCTACGGAAAACAGAGGAAAATTTAAACTGAAACTCCAACCTCCGGTTACGTAATAGTCGTCGTAATAATTCGGGATAATATAAGTATCTCCGTAAAATCTTCTTATTCTTGAAGAATAAGAAGGATAATCATTATAAACATAAACATTTACATCGCTGTTTCCTTCGTTTTCGTTTTTTATGATAACCGTTTTATTTTCGTCGTCGTCGGTATAAACGGAAACGTTTGTATTATTTTCGGCAGAATTTTCATCTGCATAATTGTCATAAATTCCTTCATCCGTTTCTTTTTCCGTGACAATAGTCGTATTATTGTCGGTAACTGTTACTTTTGCGGTTCCGGAAGACGGATAAGCGTCGTCGTAATAATGCACTACCTTGGTTGTGGTACACGAACTCAAGATAAAAAGTGCGGTTGCAATTATTAAAAATATTTTTTTCATTTTAAGTTCCTCCTTTATATGTTTGATTTGTAATTTATTTTTCCGTTAAAATATATTCCAAAAATTATACCGGATATTTATATTAAAAAAGTGTAAGAATAATATTAATTTTAACAGACATAAATCCGGTAAGACTTGTTATCCAAAAAGTAAATCGAACAATTTAAAATGTATTGAATATTTTACTTAGATTGTTAATAAAATGTCAATAAAAAAATCCTTTGTTAAAAGAAACAAAGGATTTTTAAAATTATTTCATCCGGTTAATTTTATTTTTTATCGTTTTTTCTTCTTTCGGGTTTAGGTAATAAAGCTTTACGCGAAAGTTTTAATTTTTTTGTTCTGGGATCTATTCCTATAAGTTTTACTTCTATTTTTTGTCCTTCTTTAAGGACATCTTCAACTTTGTTTGTTCTTTCGTAAGATATTTCGGAGATATGTAAGAGTCCGTCTTTTCCGGGTAATATCTCAACGAAAGCACCGAAATCAACAATTTTTTTAACGGTTCCGTTATAAACGTGTCCTACTTCCGGTATTGCGGTAAGACCTTTTATATAGTTTTTGGCTTCGGTAATTGAGTCTTGTGTAGGTCCCATAATTACCACATTTCCGAAACCGTCAACTTCTTCTATCGTAATGACCGTTCCTGTATCGGCTTGTATTCCTTGTATTATTTTTCCGCCGGGTCCGATAACGGTTCCTATCATATCGGAAGGTATTATTAATGATGCAATTCCCGGAACATGAGATTTAAGTTCGGCTCTGGGTTCCGATATTGTTTCGAGCATTTTATCAAGTATGTATGCTCTGCCTTCTTTTGCCTGCATTAAAGCTTGTTGCAATATTTCATACGATAAGCCGTCAACTTTTATATCCATCTGGCAAGCGGTTATACCGTCGGGTGTTCCGGTAACTTTAAAGTCCATATCTCCGAGATGGTCTTCATCTCCGAGTATATCCGATAATACTGCAAAATTACCTTTATCGTCCGTAATAAGTCCCATGGCAATACCCGAAACCGGCTTCTTAATTTGTACTCCAGTATCCATCAAAGCCAAAGTTCCGGCACATACCGTAGCCATAGAAGAAGAACCGTTTGATTCCAGAATATCGGAAACTACTCTTACGGTATAAGGATTTTCTTCTTTATCGGGTAATACTCCTGCAAGTGCTCTGTGTGCTAAATTTCCGTGTCCTATTTCCCGTCTTCCCGTTCCTCTGTAGGGTCTGGCATCTCCGGTTGAAAAAGGTAAGAAATTATAGTGTAATAAGAAATCTTCTTTACTTTGGTCGAGAGGTCTGTCAACAGTCTGAACATCAAGCGGAGAACCTAATGTTACCGTTGCAAGTGCTTGTGTTTCTCCTCTTGTAAAGATTGCCGACCCGTGAGCTCCGGGTAAATAATCGGTTTCGCACCATATAGGTCTTATTTCATCTAATTTTCTTCCGTCAAGACGTATTCTGTCGTGCAAAATCATGTTTCTTACAACTTCTTTTTCTTCTTCATGGAAGTATTTATCAATAAGTACGGTATTTAATTCTTCCTGCTCTTCTTCGGAAAAACTGTCAATAAATTCTTGTTTTATTTCCGCAAATTTTTCCGAACGTTCATGTTTTGAGAGTGCTGATTTTGCAACTTCGTATATTTTTTCTTTAACGGCAGTTTTCAGTTTTTTTCTTAATTCTTCGTCATCTTCCTGTTCGTGATTATAGGTTCTTTTTTCTGTTGCGCCGGCTTCTTTTTCTAATTCTTTTTGTATGAGGCAATGTTTTTTTATTTCTTCATGTCCGAATTTCATTGCTTCAAGCATTTCTTCTTCGGAGATTTCTTTCATATCGCCTTCCACCATCAAAATATTATCATAAGTTGCGGCAAGCATAATATCTATATCTGAATTTTCAAGTTGCGACAATGTCGGATTTATCAGCAACTCTCCGTTTATTCTTGCCACTCTTACTTCGGAAATAGGACCGTGAAACGGTATGTCGCTTACCGCAATAGCTGCCGATGCAGCTAATCCGGCAAGAGCATCAGGCATAACTTCTCCTTTTCTGTCGGCCGAAATTAATTCAACATTAACGAAAGTATCTGCATGATAATCATCCGGAAACAAAGGTCTTAAAGCTCTGTCAATTAAACGTGCAACCAAAATTTCTTCATCGGAAGGTCTTCCTTCTCTTTTTCTGAATCCTCCCGGAAATCTTCCTGCTGCGGCAAATTTTTCTCTGTAATCTACCGAAAGCGGCATAAAATCAACGTCTTCTTTTGCTTCTTTAGCGGAAACAACCGTTGCAAGCAACATTGTATCTCCTTGTTTTACGACAACGGAACCGTCGGCTTGTTTTGCTAATTTACCGGTTTCTATCTCTACTGTTCTGCCGTTTCCTATATCAATTGTTTTTTTTATTATATTCATTTTGTAATATGTTTTTTACTTTAATTTTTTTTAATTAAAAAAGAAAAAGGCATAAAAAAATATGCCTTTTTCTTTTAAGGGACAATTACTTACGTAATCCGAGAGCTTTAATAAGATTACGATATCGTTCGATGTCGTTGTCTTGTAAATATTTAAGTAATTTCTTTCTTTTTCCTACCAGTTTTATCAACGCTCTTCTTGTATGATGATCTTTTTTGTTTTTTTTAAGATGCTCATTTAAGTGCGTGATACGGTAGGAAAATAATGCTACTTGGCTCTCAACAGAACCGGTGTCACTATTAGACTTCCCGTACTTCTGAAAAATCTCTTGTTTTTTTTCTGCGTTTAAATACATAAGATTTAAATAATTTTGTATTTGTAAATAATTTAAGCGCGCAAATATAACACTTTTTATTTATAAAAAAACAGTTTTAACAGTTAAAGATATTCATATACCGTTTTTTTAGTTTAAAACATAACTTATCAACAGTTATTTTATGCTTGTCAATCATTTCAAGTTCTTATCACAACCTTCAAAACGGCTGAAAAATACGGAGTTACAAATTGACGCCAAAGGGTTTTGATTGTTACTGACCGTTATATTGTATTTTTCTTTTAATATATCCGGAGTATTTTCCACAACATAAGCTTTTCCCGTAATATCTAAAAAATGTATGTCATTATAATCATTTCCCAGCCCAACCGTATCTGAAAGTTTAATTCCCGACAAATCGCAAAGGAATTTTAATGCTTCTCCTTTATTTATGTTTTCAGGATAGATTTCAGTCCATACAGACCTGTTGCTAACAGGGGAGCTTGCTCTCAAAACACTGTATCCGGAAAAAATATTCTTTAAAAGTTTAAAGTCGGAATCATCGTCCGAAATAATTATAAAACGTGCCGCATCAGGGAGTTCTTCAATATTACTTAAAGGAATGACATATTTTGCATAAACGGAATTAAGACGATCAAAGTCCGGATTGTGTTTTTTATGACGTCTGTAAAAATATTTATGACTTTGCGGAATCTTGCATCGTACCTGAAAATCCAGTTTAAGTTCATCCAATTTACGAGCTATTTTTCTGACTTCGGTATGATGTATAAAAGAAGTCTTCAAAATATCCTTAGTCTTGAAATTTCGGATTCCCGCTCCGGCTTCAAAAATTAAATAATCAATAGGAAAGTCAGCAGGCAATACTTCCGAAACACTGTATAAAGATCTCCCTGTCGCAATTATTCTGCATACTTTTGCTTCCCCTAAATCATGTAATGTTTGCAAATCTTTCTCACCGGGTTTCCCTTTATCATTAAGCAAAGTACCGTCTAAATCAATAACAACCGCTTTATACATCTAATTTTCCGGTATCAATTTTTTTAACGTTATCATCTGTTTTTGCGACATAATTATCATTCAATTCGTTTAACTCTTTAACGAATACGGCAACAGCATCGGCATCAAAACCTTTTTCTTCCGAAGCTTCTTCCAATGTACCCCATATCGGTTCGCCGCAAACAATACATCTGATGCCGTTTTTTGCCAGATAATCTACCGAGAAAGGATAATTTTCAACAAGTTCTTCAATTGAAATATCTTTTGTTATTTTTTTCATTTTTATATTTTTTAATTTACCGCAAAATTATTAAAATTTGTTTTAATAAAAATAAAGCAAAAACGTTTATTCCGATAAAATTTAATTTAAATAAAATTACTTTTAAAATAAGGAAATTATTAACTTCGTTTTTTTATTCCGTTATTTAAATAAAACAATCAAAAAAACATGAAATATTTTCCGTACATAATACTCTTTGTATTTTATTCTCAAATAATACAATCACAACCCGCAAACATAGAAAATGCTTATTTTGAAGCAATGTTTTCCGGTAATTATCCCGAAGGAATGAAAATATTATCCAAGCTTAAAAAAGAATATCCCAATACCGTAAAAACAAAATTAATAACGGCAAATTATTATGCCGCAATGTATGAAACAAGCGGAAGCAGCGATAAATATTTTATATTAACAAAAAAATATGCCGAACAAACAATTAACTTACTCGAAAAAATAGAAAATCCGAACAATGACGCGGTTTCCGAGATAATTTCGGCAAAATCGATTCTGCTGAAAATAAATGTTTTGAAAAGAAACTTTTTAAAAGTTGCACAAAATACGCAGTCAATAATTAAATATTTTGAATATGCCATGAAACACGAATCGGAAAGCGATAAACTGAAATTGATTTCAGGCATGTACAAATACTATGTGGAAACAGCCAAAGAAGATCATCCCGTTATATACCCCGTACTTATTTTTTATCCTTCCGGAAATAAAGCCGAAGGTCTTAAACTTTTAAAAGAATGTACTCATTCGGAAGATAAAACCACAGCTGCAAGAAGTACGATAATGCTGGCAATGATTTACTATCGCGACGAAAAAAACATTAATACATCAAAATATTACTTTAATAAAATACTATCAAAATATCCCGATAATATGGTCTGGCAAACAGAATACTACAAAGCACTGAAAAAATACGACATGAAAGAAGAGGCAGAAAAACAAAAAAAACTTATCGAAAACAAACTTTCAACCGACAATTTTTTAGATGACGAACAAAAAAAGTATTTTTCGGAAATAATAAACAATTAATTTTTTAATTTAACATGCAACTTTTTTAAAACGGCATAAGTCTTGGCACTGAAAACAAATGATTGATTTACGTCAAATAATAAAAAAATGCAAAGCATACGACAAAAAAGCACAAAAGGAATTATACGACATATATTCCCCCGTGCTTTACGGAATATGCCTGAGATACGGCAAATCGGAAGCCGAAGCCGAGGATATTTTACAAGACGCATTTATTAAAATTTTGACTAAAATAAATGATTTTGACGACAGAGGTTCTTTTGAAGGTTGGATGAAAAAAATTGTTGTAAATACGGCAATAACCGCATACCATAAAAATAAAAAACACAACGAACTTTATGATATTACGGAAATAAAAGAAAGCGACACGGAAAGTTACAGTTTCGGAGAAGAAGCATTTACAAAAGAAGAACTAATGAACGTAATAAATTCTTTACCCGAAGGATACAGAGTAATTTTTAATCTGTACGCAATAGAAGGATACAAACATAAAGAAATTGCCGAAATGTTAAACATAAGTCACAATACGTCAAAATCTCAATATTTAAGAGCTAAAGAAAAAATAAGAGCAAAACTGGAAGCAATATCAAAAATTAAAATACAGAATGTTACGAAATAAAGACAAGATAGAGCAAATATTCAAAGAACAACTTGCTTCTTTCGAAAAAAAACCTTCGAATGAAGTTTGGAAACATATTGAACGAAAAATGTATTTAAAACGATTTCTTAAATACAAACCGTTCAGCTTAAATATTTGGAACATAATTATAATTACGGCAATATCAAGTTCTATTATAATAACCTCAAACAATACGACAACAACTTCCGAACACAATACAATCTCGAAAAATACCAATCAAATACCGGATAATTTAACAAAACACGAAGCAGCACAAAACAATACTCATATAAGAAAAGACGATAAAACATTAAACAATACAAAAACAAATAAAAATTTTAAAACAGCAACAACAAAAATATCAGACAATAAAAAGTCGGAATACAACAAGAGAAAAAACGTCATAACCGAAAATTCCGAAGTAACCGACTCAATACCGAAATCGAACAACGAGGGGAAAACAACCGTGAAATTAGCCGAACCTCATTCAGATTTTACCGTAAGCACAAACAGCGGATGTCAACCGCTCGCCGTAAGTTTTACGAACATATCCGAAAACGGCGAAAATTACTTATGGAATTTCGGTAACGGAAAATTATCATCCGAAAAAAATCCGACTTTTACATTTAACACTGCCGGAACATACAACGTTACGCTTACCGTAACTTCCGGCAGCATGTCTGATACAAAAACAATAACGATAACCGTTTATCCTAAGCCCGACGCAGATTTTAGAATTGCGGAAAAATCGGAAACCTTATTTACCGGCGAACCTGTTAAATTCTCAAACAACAGCACCGGATTTACCAAATCAACATGGAATTTCGGAGACAATACAATATCAACTTACACAAATCCGTCTCATATTTACGAAAAAGAAGGAATTTACAACATATCCCTGATATGCATAAACGAAAACAATTGCTCGGA
The DNA here is from genome assembly GCA_013153865.1 of Chlorobiota bacterium. Taxonomy (GTDB): domain Bacteria; phylum Bacteroidota; class Bacteroidia; order Bacteroidales; family JAADGE01; genus JAADGE01. Next base: position 11,600 of record JAADDR010000072.1, read on the forward strand.
CACGGCATTCTTGAGCAACCTTACAATACAAGACAACAAATACAAAATACTTTTTCCTACGGCATTTACACCGGATAAAAGCGGACAAAACAGCGGATACTGGAAAAACAATCCCTATCCGAATACCGTATTTCACCCGGTAATAAACGAAAACATTTCAGAATACAAACTGACAATATACAACAAATACGGAGCAATAGTATTTGAAAGTAACGACATAAACTTAGGATGGAACGGATTCTACGAAAACTCTCCCGCTCCGTCGGACGTATATGTATGGGAATGCAAAGGAAAATTTGAAGACGGCAAAACATTCGACAAAAAAGGAAGTCTTACACTTCTTTACCTGAGAAACCGATAAAACACTTTCAATACCTGTTTTTTATTCCTTTTTAAAATGTAAGTAAATATTTACTTACATTTTTTTTTGCCGATACACTAATATTGTTATTTTTGTAAAGACATTATACATCACTAAATTATCTGTAAACTAAATTTATTAATTATGAGAAAAAGAATGACTCTTTTTTTGATGCTGATTACAATTTCCGCCATAAGTTTCGGACAAGTAACAACATCAAAAATAAAAGGATTTGTATATAACGAAAAAGGTGCCCTGCCCGGAGCAACCGTCGTTATAACACACGAGCCCACCGGTTCGACAGATGCTACGGTAACCCTCGACAACGGTGCATTTGCCGTACCAAACCTGCGAGTCGGAGGACCTTATACGGTGGAAATAAAATACATAGGATACAAAACCGCCGTGTATAAAGAAATTTATCTCCAACTGGGTAAAACTTACGACATGAAAATAACTCTGGAACCGGACAACGAATCTTTAGGAGAAGTTGTAATATCCGTTGACAGAAATGCGGTATTCGACAGTGACAGAACAGGTTCCGAAACAAGCATAGGAAGCGATGCTCTTAACTCATTACCTTCAATATCACGTTCTGCCGAAGACTTCTATCGTTTAGACCCGACCTCCAGCGGAGGATCTTTTGCCGGAAGAAACGATCAATTTAACAACTTCTCATTAGACGGCTCAATCTTTAATAACCCGTTCGGTCTGGATGCCGCAACACCGGGCGGTCAATCAAACGCACAGCCGATTTCATTAGAAGCAATAGAACAAATTCAAGTAGCCGTAGCACCTTACGACGTAACTCAATCAGGATTTACCGGAGCCGTAATAAATGCCGTTACAAAAAGCGGTACAAACGAATTTCACGGCTCTGTCTTCGGATATTTCAGAAACCAAGACATGACAGGCGACGTCCAACTCGGAGAAACAACTTTACAACCCGATTTATCGCAAGATCAGGAAGGTTTCAGTTTAGGCGGACCTATCATCAAAAACAAATTATTCTTCTTTGTTAACTTCGAAAGAGACAACCGCTCCGATTTAGGTTCGTATTACATAGCGGAAAGACCCGGATTAAGCGGCGATAACGTATCACGCGTAACTGCCGAAGATTTAGACAGAGTTTCAAGTCTTTTAGCATCACTCGGATACGAAACAGGACCTTACGAAGGATATACTCACGACACATATTCAGACAAAGGTATTTTTAAACTCGACTGGAATGCATTCAAAGGAACAAGAATATCATTTATCTACAATTATCTTAATGCCTACAGAGACCTAAACGCACACCCCGATGCCATAATGCACAGAGGTCCCGATAAAACCGTTCTCCAATTTTACAACTCCGGATACAGAATCAATAACGACATAAATTCATTTCTTGTTGAAGCAAACTCAATATTCGCAGACGGTAAAATAGCAAATAAATTACAAGCCGGATACACGGTATTTAACGATTACAGAGAACCTTTCTCTACTCCGGCTCCGGTTATCAACATTTTTAAAGACGGACAACCATACATAGTTGCCGGACACGAACCGTTCTCAATACACAACGTACTCGACCAATACGTAACTCAAGTTACCGATAACGTTACTCTGTATAAAGACAATCATACCATTACGGCAGGTTTATCTTTTGAAAGATTTTATTTCGAAAACAATTTCAACCTTTTCGGATACGGATTTGATTTATTCTCTGCTTACGAAAGTGTTGACGCATTTGCGGACAGTGTTTCAAGCGGATATGTTCAATCTCGATTCGATGCGGCGGAAGATGCCGAAGCCGCAGGCAACTGGAACATAACAAAATTAGCCGTAGGACAATTCGGAGTTTACCTGCAAGACGAATGGGATATTTCCGATAACTTTAAATTTACATACGGATTAAGAATCGACAAACCTCTGTATTTCAATACCGACGAATACGTAGAAGAAAAAATTGCCGAAGCAGGCACCGATTACATAGCTGAAGACGTAACATGGTATGACGAAAACGGAAATACGGTAAGTTTAAGCTCAAGAAAATTACCGGACGCAAATCCTATGCTTGCTCCCAGATTAGGATTTAACTGGGACGTAAAAGGAGACCAAAGCGTACAATTAAGAGGAGGTTCAGGTATATTCAACGGACGCTTGCCATACGTGTGGATAGGAAACCACGTCGCAAACGTAGGACGCTGGTATTACACTCCCATTGCCGAAGATTTCAGCTTTCCGCAAGTATGGAGAACAAGCTTAGGACTCGACTATAAATTACCTAAAGACCTTATTGCTACCGTCGATTTGGCATACACAAAAGACATAAACGGTATGATGGTTCGTAATTACGGACTTTCAACCCCTTCGGGAACTTTAAACAGCACCGTTGACTCGCGTCCGGTTTATACGGCAGCGGACCATGCCGTAATGCCGGATTACGGAATCCCCGCCGATGCATACGTATTTACAAATACTACCGAAGGATATTCGTATTACATAACCCTTAAATTACAAAAACAATTTAAAAAAGGATTCTCCGGAAACATTGCTTACAATTATACCGTATCTAAAGACGCAAACTCAATAGAAGCAGAAATTACCGGAGACGCATGGATGCGTAACCCTGCCCTCGGAAACGTTAACATGGAACAAGAAGCCAACTCGTTATACGGCGACAAACACAGAGTAGTAGGATACGTTACAAAAGCATGGACTTACGGAAAAGACAAATGGACAACCGTTATATCGGCATACTACGAATTTGCACAAGGAGGAAGATTCTCTTACACATATTCGGGTGACATAAACGGCGACGGTTCTCCGCTTAACGATTTAATATACATACCCTCGGAAAGCGATTTAAATCAAATGACTTTTACGGGCGACGCAACCGAACAACAAGCACAAAGAGACGCTTTTAACGCTTACATACTCCAAGACGATTATTTAAGCGAACACAGAGGAGAATACATGGAAAGATACGCAATATTAAGTCCGTGGAGAAACCGTATAGACGTTAAACTTTCACAAAGTTATAATTTGCCGAAAAACAGACGTCTGGAATTTGACGTAAATCTTCTTAACTTAGGAAACTTATTAAATTCAGATTGGGGTTTAATAGAATTACCTACAAACAAACAACCTGTAGGAGTATCAATAGACGGAACCGGAGCTCCGGTATATTCGTTCGACACAAACCTGAAAGAAACATTTACCGATGATTACAGCTTACTGTCAAGATGGCAATTACAAGTAGGATTAAGATTTGTTTTCTAAACATTATCCGGCGACAAAAAGAGGCTGCTCATAAAAAGCAGCTTCTTTTTTTATCCTATATCGCTGAGTTTTTTAAGTATATCATATTGAAGAATCTTAATTCGCTTTCCTTTTACCGAAATAATTTTATCGGCTTTTAACTCTGATAAAATACGAACGGCATTTTCCATAGACATGGAAGACATCTCCGCCAATTCCCTGCGTGTCATACCTAAATCAAACTCTTTATTCTCATAAATCTCGTCTGCAAGATACAACAAAGCATCGGCTAATCTTCCGCGCAAATGTTTACTGCTTATATCACTTATTTTCTTATAAAAATAATTTCCCGAATCGCTTATAACTTTTGTAAGCTCAAACAAATATGCCGAATTTTTCTCCGCGAGTTTTCTTATATGCTCCGAATTTATCATACAAACTTCTGTATCATCCATAGCCGCAACGGAATACCTGTAAGAGTTATCGCCGAATAAGGTTTGCAAATCAATATACTCTCCGGCTTTTATCAATCTTAATATTAAATTCTTTTCGCCTTCTATATAAAGTTTGACCATTCCTTTTGCCAAATAAAGAACATGAGTGGCATCAGTTCCCTGTTTGCAAACCGTTTCACCCTTTTTAAAACGAATTATTGTACAATTTTGCCGTATCGAACGTATATCATCGTCGCTCAACAAATTTAAATGCTTCCATTTATACGGACATTGCAAGCAACTTTGAGGTTTTGATATTTTAGACATAATTAAGTTAACTTTTTTGCAACAATAAACATTTTTAATATTCTAAGAAAAAATAATTGTTATAAATCAATGTTTTTAATGTCATAAAAAATATATACAAATATAAACATATTTTAATATACCGGCAACAGTATCCTGTTACGATTTT
>JAADDR010000003.1 GCA_013153865.1 Chlorobiota bacterium
ATTGACGTGCTTTCGGCTTCCGAAAATGATGATAAAATAGCATGGTATGAGAATGACGGTAACCAAAATTTTACCACTCATATAATTACGAACGATGCAAACGGAGCATGGGCTGTATATGCCTCGGATGTTGACGGCGACGGTAATACTGATGTCCTTTCTGCTTCTTCTGGTGACGGTAAAATAGCTTGGTACGAGAACTTTACGCTTAAAATAACTCAACAACCGCAAGACAAACAAGCTTGTCCCGGCAGTACCGTAAATTTGAAAATATCGGCAGAATATGCAGATACTTACCAATGGCGAGTCGGCACCGACGGAGGAACTACTTTCACTGATTTATCGGATGATGCAGTTTATTCCGGAACATCTACCGACAGTCTTATTATACATTATACAAGTTCAATGGACGGTTATATGTATTTTTGTTATGTAGCGAATAATGCCGGCGGACAAAATACTGACACTGCTGTCGTTACTGTTGAAGAAGATAATGTTGCACCGGTAATAACTTGCGTAGCGGATACAACGGTTAATGCAAATGAAAATCACGTTTATGCAGTAAACGGCTCCGAACTTGATGCTACGGCAACAGACGATTGCGCTGTTAACAGCATTCTAAATGATTTTAATAATGCTGAAACTCTTGAAAATGCCGAATTATCCGAAGGAACCCATACTATTGTTTGGACAGCGACAGATGCAAGCGAAAATCAAACTCAATGCTCATTTACTGTTACGGTAAATGAATATACAGGTATAAATAATTTAACAAACAACGAGGTTAAAATTTATCCCAACCCTGCCGGAGATTATTTGTTTGTCGAAACCGGATTTAATAATGCCGAAATTAAAATAAGCGATATCTCCGGAAGAATATTGTTTGAAACAAAAACAAACGAAAGAATAACAAAAATCGATTTTAACAATTATCCGAAAGGGATTTATTTCTTTGAAATAAAAAACGGGAAAGGAAATCTTTTTAAAAAAGTAATCAAGAAATAATACCTTTTATACATAAAAAAACTGTCTTGAAAAAAGTCTTTCTGTAAAGGCATAAACTTTTAAGACGGTTTTTTTATTGCCCGGCATACCGCTTATTAATGTAAAATCGGTTAAAAGGCAAACTTTTTCTTATTACCGAATAAAAAATTATTAATAACTTTGCCGCTTAAACTTAATTAAACTTGAATATGAATACAGATTTAATAAAAAAAACGGCAAATACGGTAAGAGGATTATCGATTGATGCCATACAAAAAGCTAATTCCGGGCATCCCGGTTTACCGCTCGGTATGGCTGATGCGGTAACAGTATTGTTTAACGAACATCTTAAATTTAACCCCGAAAATCCGCAATGGTTTGACAGAGACCGTTTTGTGCTTTCCGGAGGACACGGCAGCATGCTGTTATATTCGATGTTGCATCTTTACGGATATGATTTGACTATGGACGATATTAAAGAATTTCGTCAATGGCACGGCAAAACTCCCGGACATCCGGAATACAGAGACACTCCGGGCGTAGAAACCACAACCGGACCGCTGGGGCAAGGTTTGTCGAATGCCGTAGGCTTTGCTCTTGCCGAATCAATACTTGCCGCAAAATATAATACAGATACCGAAATAATTAATCATTATACTTATGTTACGGCGGGAGACGGCGATTTGGAAGAAGGCATTTCGCACGAAGTTTGCTCGTTTGCCGGACATAACAAACTCGGAAAATTAATTTTATTGTATGACTCGAATAATATTACGATAGACGGTAAAACCGAACTTTCGTTTTCGGAAGATATAAAAAAACGTTTCGAGGCATACGGTTGGCACGTATCGGAAATCGACGGACATAATTACGACGAAATAAACGAAGCGATAAAGAATGCAAAATCCGAAACTTCCAAACCTTCGATTATTATTTGTAAAACGATTATAGGATACGGCAGCCCGAATAAAGCCGGAACTCATGATGTTCACGGTTCGCCTTTGGGTGAAGAAGAAATCATACTTACGAAAGAAAACCTCGGTATATCGACCGAAAAATTTTATGTTCCGCAAGAAGTGTATGACTTTACGAAAGAAAAAATAAAAAAAGGTGCCGAAGACGAAGCGGCATGGAATAAACTTTTCGAAAAATACAAAGCCGACAACGAAGATGCGGCGGCAGAACTTGAAAATATCATAAAAGGTATTCTTCCCGAAATTAAAATTAAAGAATTTGAAGCCGGAACAAAACTTGCAACTCGCGCATCATCGGGAAAAGTTATAGAACAATTGGCAGAACAACTTCCGAATTTAATCGGCGGTTCGGCAGACCTTACGCCTTCTAACAAGACAAAAGCAGGTTCGCAAATTTCTTACAGCCCCGAAAATCCTTGGGGAACTTACATACATTACGGTATTCGCGAGTTCGGTATGGCGGGAATAATGAACGGTCTTGCTTTGCACGGAGGATTAATACCTTACGGAGGAACATTTTTTGTATTCTCGGATTATATGCGTTCGGCAATGAGGATGGCGGCATTAATGAAAACAAGAGTTATTTATGTTCTGACACACGATTCGATAGGACTGGGCGAAGACGGACCTACCCACCAACCGGTAGAACATCTTGCATCTTTGCGCGCAATTCCGAACATGACGGTTTTCCGTCCCGCAGATGCTAACGAAACCGCACTTGCATGGAAACTCGCACTCGAAAATACCGAAGGACCTTCTTGTTTGGTTCTTACGCGACAAGGTCTTACCACTCTCGACCGTAACGGCAGGGATTTTGCAAAAACAGAAAATGCCGAAAAAGGAGCTTATGCCGTAAGCGATGATGTTGATTTCGATATTATTTTAACGGCTTCGGGGTCGGAAGTAGAGATTGCTCTTAAAGCAAAAGAAATGCTGAACAGAGACGGTATAGAAGTCAGGGTAGTGTCTTTCTTGTCTATGGAATTGTTCGATAAACAAAGCGAGGAGTATAAAAAAGAACTTCTTCCGGATTATGCGACCAAGCGTGTTGCCGTAGAAGCCGCCGCAAGCATGTCGTGGCATAAGTATGTCGGACTGCAAGGTAAAATTATATCGTTGGATACTTTCGGGGCTTCGGCACCTTACGAAGTATTGTATGAAAAATTCGGAATAACACCCGAGGCGGTTTATAAAGCGGCAAAAGAAATATTAGGACAATAAAAGACTTAAAGTTACGTAAGTTATATTATTAATTTTTTATTGTGCATAAAAACGAGTCTGTCTTAACCCCGATTATTCACAAATAATCGGGAGTTGAAAGTTAAAGGTGTAAAGTTCAAAGTATTACGGCACAATTTAGATAGAATACCGTAACCTGAATTTGGGTTGCAAAAAATAAGCAAAAATGCTGCTAAACTTTTTACTTTTAGCTTAGAAAAATTTATGAATTTTTCGGGTTAAAAGTATTTAATCCCGATGGTTAATACGGCAATATCGAAAAAAGTTCGGTATAAAAAAACAGACTTTTAAGACAGATTTGTTCGGTTTTTTCGAATTTTCGTAATTATACCAAAATGACATACAAATAATATCCG
>JAADDR010000074.1 GCA_013153865.1 Chlorobiota bacterium
CTCCCAATTCGTCTTTATATTCTCCTTTTGATGCCAATATTTTTAATTTTTGCGTTGCATCAACTGCGTTAGAAATTAGTTCTCTTAAAAATATTTCGTGATCTGAGTAAAGAAACTTCTTGATAATGGGGAATATGTCTTCTCCCGTTACGTTTATTTTTCCTTTTTGCATATCTTTCATTTTTTTTATTTTCGTTCTTAAAATTTATAAGAGCAACTTTCAAAGGATGTGCCGGCACTTTTTTTCTGACATTTTTTCAGTTTAATGCAAAAAAAAGCTCCCGAGATTTTTCGAGAGCTTTTTTAAAAGATTTAAAAAGTTGTTTATTCAATAACGCCTCTGAAAGCTGAGTTGTCAACAAATTTTAAGAATTCTGCATCTTTTTTAGCATAATCTTTTAAAGAACTTTCTTTAGTTATGGCTATTTTAAGATTTTCTATTACATCGTCAACTTTGTCCGCTCTGGCTGCGGTAACGGCTTTTAAGTAATAGAATAAACCGTATTCGCTGCTTCCGAGATTATTTAAAGTAGCAATTGCTTCGTCGTTGCTGCCTGCTAAAGTTTGGGCTAAAGCTTTGTTAAACGAATCGTTTCCGAATTCTGCAACAGCCGAACTGTATTGAGCTTTTTTAATTAAAATAACGCCTTTGTTATAGTGTAAACTCGGAGATTTGCATCCTGCGTTTTCGGCTCTTTCGAAGTAGTCCCATGCTGCATCTAAGTCGCCTTTTGCTAAAGCAATAACTCCTAAGTTGTTTAATGCTGAAGGATTGTCGGCATTTAAAGATATAACTTTTTCGAAATTAGCTTCGGCATCGGTTAAGTTACCTTCTTCGGCTTGCACGCATGCTAAATTGTTCCATCCTTTCCAATCGTCGGGATATTGAGCGGTGTATGATTTATATACTGCTTCTTTGCTTGCATCGTCGCTTATCGAAGCGGCATAGAATAATTCTTCTTGGTATAATGATGAAGGATTACTGCTTGCCAATGATTTTAATTCGTCATCGGTTTTTGCTCTTCCTTGATATTCGAATTTAATTTCCGAACGTCTTAACATGGGAAGAATGTCTTTTCTTAAGTTATCGTAAACGGCAGCTAATTTTTTAATTTCGGCTTCTCTTGTGTCGGGGTCTGAATACATGCTTAATACTCTTAAAACAAGAGCTTTGTCTTCCATGTCGGATGCTTCTACCAATTTTTTGAAACCGTCCCAGTCTTCTGCGGGAGTAGTTTCCGTTGTTAAGAAATCGGCATTTTTAATTTGCTCAATGTCTTCTTTTGATAATACTTTGTCGAATGCTTTTTTAGAGTTTGTTCCTCTTTCGTTTACGAGTCTTTCGTTTAAGTCTTGAGGTCCGTCGGGTGAAGCATAGCTTGCTATTTTAATGTTCTTTAATTCTTTATCGGGATCTTGAGATGCTTCTTTTATTGATTTTTCAAGATTTACGACTTCTTCTTTTTTAAGTTCGTTTCTTTTTACGGTTGCTTTTTGCAAGTCAAAATATAATTTTGCGCTTTCGGTTTCTATTCTTACTTCGGGTTTTGTTACGGGAACCGAAACCATTTGTCCTAAAACGGTTCCTCTTTTTAAACCTCCGTCTATCGTCATTCCTCCGTCAACCAATTCGGGAGTTGTAATTATACCGTCGGCAAGTTTTACTTTTGTTATATTAGCGGATTTTCCTTTTTGAGTGGAAATTTGGAATCTTAATTCTAAATCGGAAGCTCTGAATTTAGGATCGTATTCTATTGTATCCTGAAACGAGAAACTGCCGCCTTCTTTATATGAAATTTGCTCGTAATTATCTTCGAATTTTTCGCCGATAACGGTTTGAGTTTTAAAAGAAATTTCGTCGGAAGTGCTGTAATCGGAAACTAATGCCGGAGTAATGACTAATTTTACGGTTTTACCGAAATATTTCGGAGGGAAAGTAACTTTTACGTCAATCGGCACTTTATTTGCGTGCATTTCAAGCGGATTCGGAGTTGTTTTATACTCCACCTCGCCGGCATTTTTTACCATCTTTGTCAACGGATTACAACCGGAAAAAATTACGGCTGTAATTAAAAGAGATGAAAGAATAATTATTGATTTCTTCATAATTTTATAAATTAAACAGTTAATATTATGTTCACATTTATTGCAAAATTAAGAATCTTTTCAATTTTAAAAAATTAATTTAACATTTATTTTTTCCGGTTCTTTTTTTTTTGATTTTAATGCAAATAATTCATACTTAAATACATTAAGCGCGGTTAATGTTTTTACCGGTTGTATGTGCAGAATTTATTAAGAATTTACCGTTGTTTTTATATTGTTAAGTATAATAAAGTTTTACGGAAATATAAGCAGATTGTTTTTTGTGTTTTTATCCGGAATCGGATTAAATTTGTTGTTAAGATAAAATATTTAATGCATTATGGATTATAAAAAATTGAAGAAAATATTCGGATTTGCAAAAGATAACAGAGGTATTATGTCCAGATTTATTGATGAGGGCAACTCTTGGAACAATCATTTGCAAAATACCAAAAAATTTATTCTCGAAAACATTGAAAATAAGTCCGCGGGACTTTGCACAGTGCTTGGCAGCGGGTGGTGCTTGGATGTGCCGTTGAACGAATTAACAGATAAATTTGAGAAAGTTATTTTAATTGATTTGGTTCATCCTCCTCAAATAAAGCGTAAAGCGAATAAATTTAGTAATCTTGAGTTGCTTACTTATGATATTTCCGGTGTGTTGGAGCATATTTATAATTATAAGAAAAAGAATATGAAGAGATATGTTATGTTGTCCGAATATTTGAATTTTAACGCTTTTACCGAAAAATTAGTTGATTTGAATCCGGATTGTTTGGTTTCGGTTAATATATTAAGTCAACTGGCATATTTTCCTTTATTATTTGCCGAAAAAAATAAACTTGCCGACAGCATCGAACGAAATGTGTTAAAAAAGAGAATAGAAGAAGCTCATATTAATATGTTGTTTCCGGAAAAATCAGTACTTATTACGGACTATTTTGAAACGGAATACAATCTTAAAGGAGAAAATATAAGAGAAAAAAATCGTTTGTCGATTACTTTGCCGAAAGATAAAATAAAGGAAGAGTGGATATGGGATTTTGATTTGTCCGGAAATTTTCATACCGGTAATCCGGTAAGGTTTAAAGTCGCTGCGTTACAAGTTTAATGCGTCTTCTGTAAATAACAAATAAAATAAATGCGGAGAGAATAAAAGATACCAGTATAACCGGAATAAAAAATGAAGCGTTGTCGGTCGGTAAATTAAAACCGGAAACTTTTGCCGCTGATTTAGATATGTTTGTAAGTCCCAATATCATGGTTACCCATAAAACTATACCCATTAAGATGTTTGATAACCATCCGTTTAAATAATCTTCGCCGATAATATCCGGGTCGTTAACCACAAATATGAGAAATACGGCTATAAGAGGTAATATAAGCCCGTTAAATGCTTGGGCAATTATAATTGCGGGAATCGGTTTTACGTTCATAAATCCGAACACCAGACCGGTAATTAAAACTCCGGCAATTATTAATTTAAAATAAAGTTTTTCGGGTTTCCATTTATCTTTATTCTTTTCGTTTGAGAACAAGCTTCTTGCCGTAATTGCCGAAGCCAACGGTGAGGTTACCGCTGAAGAAAATCCGGCGGCAAACATCCCGAATCCGAAAACATAAACGGCGTATATTCCGATTTTATTTTTCAGAAATTCTTTCAACATTATATAACCGTTATTGTCAAAATCAAGACTTGCAATAAAATTTGCTTTTTCGTTTTCCGGCATGCCGGCGGTTACGGCATTTCCTACACCCATTATAGACATTGATATTATGCCGCCTAATATTACCGCAAATGCCAGACCGAAACGCATTTCGTTTACGGTTTGCTTTTTATCCAGCGCACCTGACCCCAAAAATAAATCATAAGGAATAACGGTTGTTCCTACTAATCCCAATACAAGTAAAGCAGAACCCGACCCTTCGGGTATTACCGGAATAACACTTCCTTTTAAGACTTCACCCCAGTCCGGTTTTAACGATAAAGATGTATAAAAAAATGAAATCCCCATTAAAAAAACAATAAATCCCATTATTTTTGCTATGGTATGAACCGAGTTTAGAGCAAAAACAAGGGCTGCAAGCAAACCTATTCCGGCTACGAAATAATAATAAGGTATGTCGAAAATTAGAATTAAACCTGCTACCGAACCTAAAATATTACCGGCTTCGTATGCGGCACATCCCAAAACAATGGCTATAATAATTATAAACAAAATAAGCGTGCGGGAAGATTTATTTTCAAATTTTTTAGAAATGGCTTCGCCCAAATTCATTTGGCTGCGAATTGTAAGACGGGCACTTGCCTCTTGAAGCAATAATGTGGCAAAAGTCGAAAAAACCAAAGCCCAAAGTAAACTGAAATTATAATAAACTCCTGCTTTTGTAGCGGTGGTAACGGTTCCCGGTCCTATGAAAGCCGCAGAAACAACCGACCAAAACAGTATGCTTAATATGCGTTTTTTTAAAGTCATGTTATTGAATATCGCAAATATAACTTTTATTTTTTTAAATATTCAATGAGATGAGTTATTAAATCATCGGGGTTTATCTTTTCGGATTTATGATTTTTTATATAACGTTCTATTTCGGCGATAGGTTTAGGTCTTTTCAACCAATCACCGGATTCTATTTTTAAAGGCGTATTGCGGCGTTTGTAGATAAATGCAAAACTTTTGTTTTTGTCGGAAAAATTATATTTGCTGCCTGTCAATTTCCATATTGGAGCAACTCCCAAATCATATCCTTTCGGAAATTCGCCCGAAGTACTTTCAAGATGGTCTATTCTCAGTAATCCCGAAAAATCGGTATAATAAAGTTCTCCTATTGTTGCGGTATTTTTTACTTCAAAGTCAATATATGCACTGCCGGTTTCCGAAATCATTAACTGACCTTCGGTATAATATTTACCGGCATAAAAACTGCCGTGAGTATAATAATCCAATCGTTCTCCTTTTCTGAGAGTTCCGAACACAAAAAGTTTTACGGGAAATTCCGAATTGTGTTTTGTCATTTTAAATGATTACTTTTGTTGATTAATTTTCGGCAAGATAATATTAAAACGGATAATGGAAAAAAATATATGTGTATTTTGTTCGTCAAGTAATGCCGTGGATAAAATTTATTACGAAGCGGCAATAAAAACGGCAAATGAAATAGTAAAAAATAAATATACACTTCTGTTCGGCGGTGCTAATGTAGGACTGATGCGAGAACTCGCCGTTTCCGTAAAACAACTTAACGGAAAAAGTACGGGAGTAATACCCCGAAAAATTAAAAATAATAATTTGGCATGCAAAAATCTCGATAACCTGATTGTAACCACCGATATGCATTCCCGTAAAGCAAAACTCGAAGAACTTGCGGATGTATTTATAGCTTTGCCCGGAGGATTCGGAACCTTGGAAGAACTCTCGGAAGTAATTACGCTTAGGTATCTCGGATATCACGATAAACCAGTAATAATTCTGAATATAAACGGATTTTACGATAAATTACTGGATTTTTATGAAGTTATTTATACCCAAAATTTTGCAAAAGAAGATTACCGCAAATTTTATTTTGAAGCACAAACCGTAGAGGAAGCTTTTGAATATATAAAAAATTATAAACCGGAAGCCGATATTAAAAAACGGATTTAAATAAAACTTTAATTTCATGATTTCGGAATATAACTATTCGTCTAAATTACTTAACAATGCCGTGGAAGAATTTTCGAAGCTCCCGGGTATAGGGCATAAAACGGCTTTGCGACTGGTATTACATTTACTTAAAAAAACGGAAGAGGAAGTTAACATATTCGGCGAAACAATTATCGAACTTCGTAAAAACATCAAAAAATGTAAAATTTGTAAAAACGTATCGGATAACGATATTTGCGAAATATGTTCGGATGCTTCGCGCGATAAAACAGTTGTTTGTCTCGTGGAAAACATTAACGATGTAATAGCGGTAGAGCGTACAGGACAATATAACGGATTATACCACGTACTCGGAGGACTTATTTCTCCGGTTGACGGTACGGGACCGGACAGTCTGGAAATTGATTCTTTGGTTGAAAGAATTAAAAAATTCGAAGTAAAAGAAGTTATTTTTGCTCTAAACTCTAATACCGAAGGCGAAACAACTAATTTTTACACATATAAAAAAATTGAAAAATTCGATATTAAAATTACCACTTTAGCCAAAGGAGTATCAATAGGCAGCGAATTACAATATGTTGACGAACTTACTTTGGGAAAATCAATAACAGACAGAATAAATTTTCTTAAATAACAGATATTTTGCGAAAATGATTGAAATAACCGATAAATTAGCGGAATCTCCGGTACAAAAAATAAAATTCAGAGGAAGAAATTATTTCTTAAAAAGAGATGATTTAATAAACTATTGGTTTAACGGTAACAAAGCCCGTAAATTCCATTATTATCTGAATGCCGACTTATCGGCTTACAAAAAAGTTGCTTCCTGCGGGGGCAACCAGTCTAATGCCATGTTTTCTCTTGCAGCGTTTGCAAAAATAAAAGGATTGCAATTTGATTATTATATAAAACCTTTACCTCTGTTTTTGAAGAAAAACCCCGTAGGAAATTTTAAATATGCTTTAGAACTCGGCATGAATTACATCGAATTACCGGATTACGAAACTTTTTACAAAAAAGTTTCTTCTCCCGAAAAAACATATGATATACTCGGTAAAGACACATTATTTATAAGACAGGGAGGAGCAGAAAAAGAAGCCGAATACGGAGTAAAAAAAATGGCGGATGAAATAAATTTATGGGCAAAAGAAAATAATATAAAAAAATTATCGATTTTTATACAATCCGGAACCGGCACAACAGCTTTATTCCTTCAAAAACACCTTAACTTTACCGTTTATACTACTCCGAATATAGGCACAGGCGATTATTTGCGAAAGCAATTTGCCCTTTTGGACAAAAACCCCGAAAATTACCCCGTTATTTTAGAAACAAAGAAAAAATACGTTTTCGGAAAACCTTATGCCGAATTTTATAATATATGGAAAGAAATTTCAGAAGAAAATAATGTTGAATTCGAGCTGTTATACGACCCCAAAACACTTATTGCTTTAGACGAACATAATGCCGCTGTCGAAGGCGAAATAATGTATATTCACAGCGGAGGGCAGGCAGGCAACGAAAGTATGCTGTTAAGATATAAATACGAAGGAATAATTTAAACCTTAAATATTTACGAAATAATTTTAAATTTGCTCTCGAAACCGAAAATGTTACCGATAAAAAAACGGCACATGAAATTATCCGTAATAATCGTAAATTACAACGTAAAATATTTCTTAACGCAATGCCTTTTGAGCGTAGAAAAAGCAGAAAAAGAATTTGCAAAACAATACGGAAAAAATCAGACCGAAATATTTGTGGTTGATAATAACTCGATTGACGATTCCTGCCGTACGGTAAAAGAAAAATTCCCCGGTGTCATCCTTATAGAAAATAAAAAAAATGTCGGTTTCTCTAAAGCAAACAATCAGGCAATAAGACAATCGTCAGGCGAATACGTATTACTTTTGAATCCCGATACCGTAGTCCCCGAAGACATCTTTACGAAAACAATCGAGTTTGCCGACAAACACCCCGAAGCCGGAGGTATAGGAGTAAAAATGATTGACGGAAACGGCAACTTCCTGCCGGAATCAAAAAGAGCTTTCCCTTCTCCCGAAGTATCATTTTATAAAATGTTCGGGCTTTCGAAAATATTCCCTTCGTCAAAACGCTTCGGCAAATACCATTTAAGTTATATTGACGAAAATAAAACTTCTGAAGTCGATGTTCTTGCGGGAGCTTTTATGCTGCTGAGAAAAAAAACTTTGGATAAAACAGGATTGCTGGACGAAGATTTTTTTATGTACGGAGAAGATATAGACCTGTCTTACAGAATAACGCAGGCAGGATTTTCCAACTGGTATTTCCCCGAAACTCCTATAATTCACTACAAAGGCGAAAGCACCAAAAAAGGAAGCTTAAATTACGTTTATGTATTTTATAATGCGATGCTTATTTTCGCAAAAAAACATTTCAAAGAAAAAAAATATATTTTCTATTCTTTTTTTATAAAAATTGCCGTTGTTTTAAGAGCAATAATGTCTGCCTTTAAGCGAATATTTAATTTTTTGTTCCTTCCGCTTTGCGATGCTCTTGTAATTTTTTCCGGATTTTATATACTCAAACCTTTATGGGAAAAAATTAAATTTCACGAAACCGGACACTACCCTCCGGAATATCTTACGTATGCCGTTCCTTCATATATCATTATATGGATTTCTGCAATTATTTTCGCAAAAGCATACCGCTTTCCGCCCGATTCAAAACGACTCTTTAAAGGAATACTTTCCGGAACATTTCTGATACTTATAATTTACTCCTTACTGAACGAAAATTACCGTTATTCAAGACTTCTTATTTTAGCCGGAACCGCATGGGCAATGTTTTTCTCATGGCTCGTAAGAGCACTGTTTACCCTTGCGGGAACGGAAAAATTTGCTTTTCGCAAAAAGAAACACATAAAAACGGCATATGTAGTAAAACCGGACGAATTTTTAAAATCTGCGGAAATACTCGAAAAATACTGCGAAAACAAATCCGAAAATATCTTAATTAAAGAAAATACTTACCCCGAAATAAAAGAAAAACTCGAAAAAGAACATTTTGATAAAACAGTTTTATCTCCCGGCAAACTCTCTTATAAAAACATAATAAAAATAATATCGCAAAAATCAGCCGAAGAATACGAAATTGCATATCCCGATATAGGATTTATAATAGGAAGCCGCAAAGTATATGTCGATAATTACCTGTTCGAAGCTCTTAACTTCGATATAGAAAAAAAAACAAACCGTATCGCAAAACGCATATTCGATATAATCGCATCATTATTATTTTTAATATTATCCCCCGTTTTAGTACTTTTGGTTGACGATAAAAAAAATTACTTCACAAATATCTTTCACGTTCTTAAAGGAAAATTATCTTTTGTCGGATATATAGATTGCGATAAATGTCCTGAAACAGAAAAACTTCCCGAAATTAAAAAAGGCATACTGCATCCCGTAACTTATCCTGTTTACGATGCCGACGAAACAGTTAAAATAAACTTCCGTTATGCCAAAAATTATCATATTACCGACGATATATACGCAGTTTATAAATCATTTGATAAGATTAGCAACAAAAAGTTGTAAACTTTTAATTTTAATTTTATATTTGTCGCTATTGCATAACCCATACTAAACACATGAAAAAAATAGTCTTAATCCTTTCGGTTTTAGTTTCATTTTCTTCACTTATTAAAGCTCAGGAAAAAAGCATAAAAGATGCTAAAAAATTCAATGAAGCATTGGAACTTCTCGCAAATAAAAAATATCAGGCGGCAGATAACCTGCTGACGGAACTCTCGGATGCCGATAAAGAAAATCTCGACTATATTTTCTACAAAGGCATTTGCGAGTTAAACACGGGCAAAGAAGACGAAGCAATTGAGCATTTTGATAAAATAATCAAAGATTATGACGAAACAAAAGAGCCGAAAAAAATAACTAAAGGCGCTTATTTCTATAAAGCCGAAGCATTACATAATCTTTACCGGTTCGACGAAGAAATAGATATTTTAAAACAACTGAATAATTTCGATTTAAAAGATAAAGAAAAAGAACAACTTAAAAAAGCAATAACTTCTGCCGAGAATGCAAAAGAAATATTTTTTGATTTTAAACCGATTATAGTCACACGTTTGGATATCCTTAATTCCGGATATGACGATCATACTCCCATACCTACTTCAGACGGCAAAAAATTATACTTTACTTCTAAACGCCCCGGAGGCGTGAGCGGAGATGCTTTAAGCGAAGAAGGAAAATATTACGAAGATATATGGTTCTGGGACGGAGAACACGAACCCGTTAACGTAGGACCTCCCGTAAATACCTTTTGGCACGATGCAACCGGAGGACTCTCGCTTGACGGAAAAACTCTGTTTATTTACAGAACAAAAGAAAAAGAAGCCGGAGATTTATATGCGGCAGTTTTAAACTCGGATAATAAATGGGGCGATCCCGTTAAACTCGGAAAAAATATTAATAAAAAACGCGCCGTTGAGCGCCATGCCGCATTATCCCCCGACGGCAAAAAATTGTATTTCTCAAGTGATGCCGCCGGAGGAAAAGGAGGAAGGGATATATGGGTTTCCGAACTGCAATCGGACAGCACTTGGGGCAAACCCGTTAACCTTAACATCAATACCGAATACGACGAAGAAGCCCCCTATATGCTCTCCGACGGTATTACTTTTTATTTCAGCTCTAAAGGTTACAAAGGAATGGGCGGTTACGATATATTTAAATGTATGTTGCAAAATGACGGAACATTCAGCGAACCGCAAAATGTAGGTTTTCCCGTAAATACCGTAGAAGACGATGTATTCTTTTTCCCGGTGTCAAGCGAAGACGTAGCATATTTCACACGCAGAAAAACCGATAATGCCGAAATATACAAAACCATATTTCCCGATAACACACTTATTGTCGAAAGCAACGTAAAAGCCAAAGAATCAGACGATGACGATTTATATCCGTTGCCCGCAGACATTACAGTTTTCGACGTAAATTCCGAAGAAGAACCGGACGCTTATACTTTAAATGTCGAAAAAGCAAAATACAAAACTGTTATTATTCCGGATAAAAATTATAAATTCCTTTACGACAAAGAAGGATATGTTTTCGATACCGAAGACATCCCGGTAAGAGATATGACAGGCAAAAAAGTTCTGGAAAAAGAACCTGTATTAGTTAAAATAGAACAAGGAAAAACAGAGAAGTTTAAAAATATGTCTTTTAACGACAAAAGCGTAAAGTTAACGGATTATACAAAAAAAGAACTCGATATTATAGCCGGAAAATTAGCCGAAAACGACAGTCTTGTCGTTGACCTGTCCGCCGGTAAAAACCCCGATTTAGATAACGAAAGGAAACAAAAAGCCGTAGATTATCTTAAAAATAAAGGCATCGACGCAAATCGAATATATACGGACTTATCTCCCAGAGATATACCCGCAAATAAAATGGAATATACGATATATGATACGGAAAGCGTTAAAAAAGCAATCGAAAATAAAAATAATAACCAAACAACAATTGCCGAAAAGTTTTATATCGTAAAAATAGAAAACCTGTTGTTTAAATTCGACAAATCAGTATTTAATATCGAAAATGACGAAGAACTTGATAAACTTTGTAAATATTTGAAAGACAATCCGCAAGCAGCAGTAGAACTTATAGGGTTTACCGATGCGGTGGGTTCGTCGGTTTACAATGACAAATTGTCCGAAAGAAGAGCTCTTGCAGTTAAAAAGTATATGCTGGCAAAAGGAGTTGCCGGAAAACAAATTAAAACTGCCGGCTTCGGAGAAGATAATCCCGTTGCTTATAACAAAAAAGACGGCAAATATTACGAACCGTCCAAAAAATATAACAGAAGAGTTGAGTTCAGAGTTATTTCTCAAGGAAATCCGAAGCTGAAGATAATACAATTTAAAACATTACCCGACGAATATAAACACCCGGATTATAAACCCGATTACAAAAGATAACGATATTTACCGAGTCCGCCTTAAAGCGGACTTTTTTATTCTTCAAAAGTATAAAAAAAATCTCGAAATATTTTTATTTTAAACATATGTTCATTAACTTTGCCGTGTGAAATATTGTTACTGTTAATTTATTTTATACGGTATTTGCATGATTTTTGATTGTAATAATAATGAACAAATGTTATTTACAGGTATCTTTTGTAATTAGTTTAACAAATATTAAAAAAGGAGGTAATTATGCCCGGATTTGACAGAACGGGACCTCTCGGAAGAGGTGCCGCAACAGGACGAAGACAGGGACATTGTGCCGATATTGCCGGCGATACGGCTTTCGGAAACGGAAGATTCGGTTTAGGAAGAAGGCACGGATACGGCAGAGGATTCGGTTTCGCAAATTTTGCAAATCGAGTATATGACGGAATATCCGAGAAAACAATTCTCGAAAACGAAATCAATACTTTAAAAGACCGTTTAATGTCCCTCGAAAAACGTCTTTCGGAAATAAACGGTAAAAACTGAACAGAATTTGTATTCAAGCTCGAGAAATTACAATCATGTTTTTCGGGCTTGATTTTTTAAACCTGAAAATTATTAACAAAATATAAATTAAAACCGATATGCAAATATTCAGAAAAGGAAAAGGGCTCGGACAGGGCGAAGGAAAAGGACTCGGTCGCGGACAAGGACAGGGAAGAAATAAAGGCGGAGCTTTCGGAACGGGAGGATATTGCGTGTGTGCAAAATGCGGAGAAAAAATTCCGCACGAAAGAGGTGTTAAATGCACTACCGTAAAATGCCCGGCTTGCGGTCATACAATGATAAGAGAAGAACTGCTGAATAAAAATAAATAAGCGGATATGAAAATAGCAATAGCAAGCGGAAAAGGAGGCACAGGAAAAACAACTTTATCGGTTAACCTTGCATCTTATCTTTCAGAAACTTTTAACGTAACACTTATTGACTTAGACGTGGAAGAACCTAATGCGGGTTTGTTCCTTAACGGAAAGAAAATACTGTCCGAAGAAAAATTTAAAATGATACCCGAATGGGTAAAAGATAAATGCACACTTTGCGGAATATGTCAGGAAGTTTGTAACTTTCATGCCGTTATACAACTCGGAACAATGATACTGGTATTTCCCGAACTGTGCCATTCGTGCTATGCCTGCTCGGAACTATGCCCCGTTGACGCTTTGCCTGCAAAACAAAAAAAAATAGGAGACCTTACACATTATAAAATAAACAAACTGAATTTTATAGAAAGCAAACTTACAATAGGCGAAGAACAAGCTGTCCCTCTGATAAAACAAACCGTCGAATACGTTGACTCGCATTTTAAAGACCAAATTAAGATATATGATTCACCACCCGGAACTTCTTGTCCGGTTATTGAGTCGGTTAAAGGTGCGGATTTTGTTATTTTAGTTACGGAACCTACACCGTTTGGATTAAACGACCTTAAACTCGCCGTCGAAACAGTAAGAGAACTAAATAAAAAATTCGGGGCGGTAATAAACCGTTTCGGAGCGGGAAATAACGAAGTTATTGATTATTGCAAAAAAGAAAATATTCCGGTTTTGGCAAAAATTCCGGATAAAAAAGAAATTGCCGAATTATATTCGAAAGGACACTTGCTTTATAAAGAAATACCGGAAGTCCTTAACGAACTGGAAAAAATAAAAACATTTATCTTCAATGAGGTGAAAGGAGGTGTAAAATGAAAGAAATTGTAATAATTTCAGGAAAAGGAGGCACCGGAAAAACTTCTGTTTCGGCTTCTTTCGCCGTATTGGGAGGAAAAGACGTAATAGTGGCGGATTGCGATGTAGATGCTGCCGATATGCACCTGCTGCTGAAACCCGATTACGAAATATCCGAAGAATTTTACAGCGGCGAACTTGCAATAATTAAACAGGAAGACTGCATAAAATGCGGAAAATGCAAAGATGTTTGCAGATTCGGAGCAATTAATATTATCGAAAACAAATATATAACAGACCCCTTAAGTTGCGAAGGATGCGGATATTGCGCACGTGTTTGCCCTACCGAAACAATCATAAATATAGATTTGAATGTAGGAAATTGGTATATATCAAACATAAGAACCGGAAGTAAAATGGTTCATGCAAAATTGGCAACAGGTGCCGATAATTCCGGAAAATTAGTAGCACAAGTTAAAAACAAGGCAAAAGAACTTGCCGAAAAAATGAATAAAAAATATATTGTCGTTGACGGTTCGCCCGGGGTAGGGTGCCCGGTAGTATCTTCACTCTCGGGTGCATCATACGTGGTATTGGTTACCGAACCTACCGTTTCCGGATTACACGACTTAAAACGTGTTTACGAATTAGTAAAGAAATTTAATCTCAGAGCAGGGTGCATAATAAACAAATACGACCTTAACATTTCAGTAACGCGGGAAATAGAAAAATTTTCCGAAAAAGAACAAATCGATAAACTCGCAAAAATCCCATACGATAAATCTTTTACCGAAGCCGTAATTCAAAAACTTACTGTTGCGGAAACTGACAATAAAATAAAACCTTTGTTACAAAAAACATGGGAAAATATTAAAAATAAAATTAACGAAACAAATTAATAACAGAAATTAAAAATTAAACAAAAAATGAAAATTGTATTTACAGCAAAAGGAAAAGAATGGAACTCGCCGGTTGACCCCAGATTCGGCAGAACCGAATATTTTTTTATTTACGACGACGAAAAAAACGAAGTAAGTATCGCAAATAATGCCGATTCTTCTAAAGAAGCTCACGGCGCCGGTCCAAAAACGGCACAAAAATTATTCGATTTAAATGCGGATGTCCTTATTACAGGAAACGGACCCGGCGAAAATGCCGCAACGGTATTAAACCAAACCGGATTAAAAATTTATGTCGGTGCAGGAGATATGACGATAAAAGATGCATATGATGCATTTAAAAACGATAAACTGCCCCTTTTTAAAGCAAAAAAATAATTATTACTGATATTTGTTCAGGGTATAAATATTTAAAATAACTTTGTAAAATGATTTTGACGGAAATTATTCATACTTTTAAACATGCATTGGTTATAAGCGGCTTTGTTTTTGTAATGATGCTTGCCGTCGAATATATAAATGTCCTTACAAAAGGACTGTGGCAAAAAAATGTTTCCGAAAGCAAATTCAAACAATATTTTCTTGCTGCCGTACTGGGAGCAATTCCCGGATGCCTCGGTGCATTTACCTCCGTCGCATTATTCACGCATCGCATAATATCTTTCGGTGCCCTTGTTACGACAATGATTGCAACAAGCGGCGACGAAGCATTTGTTATGTTTGCAATGTTTCCGAAACAAGCGGCATTACTTACCGTAATTATATTTATAGTCGGTATATTTGCAGGTTGGCTTACCGATAAATACATTAAATCGGATAAATTGGCGGGGAATATCTCAAAAGAAGGATTCTCTTTACACGGAGAAGATAAATGCTTGTGTTTTAATCGTAACAACTTGTTTGCTCAATGGCGTAAACCTTCGCCTTACAGAATTTTGCTTACGCTGATTTTAATCCTGCTGTCTGCCGGATTCTTATCCGGAACATTAGCCGGAGGCGAAAAAATATGGATTAAAGCTACCCTTATAATCTCCGCTTTATTCTCTTTATTCGTGGTAATAAGCGTGCCGGATCATTTCCTTAAAGAACATTTATGGAAACATGTAGTAAAAAAACACTTGCCGAGAATATTCTTTTGGACTTTCGGAACATTGCTGTTCATAAATTTTCTTATGAACTATATCGATGTAGAAGCATGGATATCCCAAAATATGTATGTAGTATTGCTAATTGCAATTCTTACGGGAATAATTCCGGAATCGGGTCCGCACTTAATATTCGTAACTCTGTTTGCGCAAGGAACAATACCTTTCAGTATATTGCTCGCAAGCTCGACAGTACAAGACGGACACGGAATGATACCTCTCTTGGCGGAATCTAAAAAAGGATTTTTAGTCATAAAACTTATAAACATAGCTTTCGGCTCGGCAATAGGATTGCTCGGGTTAGCACTTAATTTTTAAATTTGCAGACAAAAAAACATCAAAACAAAATAACGAAACAAAAAACATTAAACATTTTTTTATGGAATTAAGATTTGCTTTTGCCGTTGACGGAAACGGAGAGTTCCAAAACAAACATTTCGGAGATGCCGATAAATACATAATTTTCGAACACGATTCCAAACGACTGGTTATTGTCGACGAAGTCGAAAACCTGAACAAAAATTTCGACGAATCGCAAAAGCACGGCTCAAAAAAGAAAGGAAATGCCGTGATAAATTTTTTAAAACAAAATAAAGTTAATGTCTTGGTATCCAAACAATTCGGCAAAAATATAAAAATGATTAA
>JAADDR010000173.1 GCA_013153865.1 Chlorobiota bacterium
TGATACTGCCTGAATAATTTGTGAAATATACCGCAGTAAACTGTAAACCTTAACGTTACGGTTTAAAATAAAAAATGTTTGTAACTTAAAACGAAGCGTTTATAAAGAGAATGCTTCATACTCTTACCGTCCTTTGCCGGCAAAAAAACATGTATTTCCCCGAAATTGATATTACGGTCTTTAGAGTTTTTAACTTTTTTTTTATACATTGCCGTAAATTTAACAGTTTGAAAAGAAAATATACCAATATATTAATTTAACAAAGAAAAAAAATTATGTTACGAACAAAAGAGCAGTACATTGAAAGACTAAACAAAATGAAACCTAATATTTATATCGGTGATCAGAAAGTCGGCAGGGACGATCCGAGATTAAGACCCGGTATTAACGTATTAAGTATTACTTTTGATTTGGCACAAGACCCTAAATATAAAAAACTTGCAACGGCAAAATCAAACTTAATCAACGATGAAGTAAATCGTTGGGCTCATTTGCCGCAGGACCCTTACGACCTTATGGAAAAGCAAAAACTTATCAGAATGGGAGCACGCAGGGCAGGAGGGTGTATCCAACGTTGCATGGGACATGACGTTATTACCGCTTTGTCAATCTACACAAAAGAAGTTGACGAAGATAAAGGAACCGATTACCACGAACGCTTTCTTAAATTCATGAAATATTATCAAGAAAATGATTTGGTAGGATGTTGTGCTCAGACCGACAGCAAAGGAGACCGCTTAAAAAGACCGTCCGCACAAGCAGACTCCGATGCTTACGTTCATATAGTAGAAAAACGCGAAGACGGTATTATTGTAAGCGGTTTTAAAATGTCTGTAACACAAGCTCCGTATGCCGACGAAATATTTGTAATTCCCACACGCGCTTTAATGGAAGACGATAAAGATTATGCCGTTGCATTTGTAGTCCCCGGCGACTGGGAAGGCGTTAAATTAGTAACCCGTCCGGTTTGGCACAGAGAAAAAGATGCTGATAATCCGCCTCCTATATGCAAAACCGGTATTTCCGATTCTGTAGTTATTTTCGATAACGTATTTGTTCCAAACGAACGTGTTTTTATGGCAGGCGAATGGGAATACGGTCGCAGATTAGCTTTACTTTTTGCCGATTCACACAGACACAGCTATTCGGGATGTAAACCCGCAGTTTCCGATATCCTGTGCGGAACTTCCATGCTTGCCGCCGAAGCCAACAATATTACCAAAGTTTCGCATGTCAGAGAAAAACTGACTCAATTTGCAGGTGCTGCCGAATTAGCTTACAGCGCAGGAGTAGCAGCTGCAGTTTTCGGCAAAAAAACAAAAAGCGGCACTTTCTTTCCGAATACTATTTATGCAAATGTCGGTCGCAAACTTATGGGCGAATTAATTTATCATGAGTTTAACCTGTTAACGGAGATTGCCGGAGGTATCGCTTCAACACTTCCTTTCAAAGAAAGCTTTTCTATGGACGAACTCAAAGAACATCTTGACAAATTTATTGTAAGAAACCCTAAAATATCACCGGAATTATCTCTGAAAATTTGGAATCTCGTGGAAATTATGAGTACATCGGGCATGACGGCAGAATTGCTGGTAGGAGGCGTGCACGGAGGAGGATCTCCTATTATGGAAGCTATAGCTTTAAGTTTGGAATACGATTTTAAAACACGTGTTAATGTTGCTAAATACTTGGGCGGAATAGACGAAAGAATGGACGACGACGTTGACCTTAACACGGAACCTTGGACAAAATTAAAATTTGACGACAATGACGAATAAAAACTAAATTATTGCGCCGTACTGAATTCGGGCATTATTTGTAAGTAAATAACCGTGTTGTAAGCTGATGTTACGACATTTTAAAGTTTGGCGAAAAATAGCGGTATATACCGAAATTAACAGAACATAAACTGTAATATATACAGATATGCATACATAAAATACCTTTGGTATTTTTTTGATCGGTTGTTAGAAAATCTAACAAGCCGGATAACTTTATATTCACTAAAATAAATAAAAATGAGTCAGCTTAAAGTAAACACGGTCACGGGACAAATCAGCCCGGAAGAATTGGGCATAACGCTCATGCACGAACACATTTGCTACGGTTTTCCCGGATGGGAAGGTGACCAAACTATAGCACCGTTCGACAAGGATGCAATAGTAAAAAACGGAGTGGAAACTCTACTAAAACTAAAAGAACTGGGTGTAAGAACCTATGTTGATGCTACCGCTAATGACCAAGGAAGACAGCCGGAAGTATTAAAAGAAATTTCGGAAAAATCAGGGGTTAATATTATTTGTTCTACCGGTTATTACGAAGAAGAAGAAGGAGGTTCTGCTTATTGGAAACTCAGAAGCTCGCTCGGAGACATCAGCGATGAATTATATGAATTGTTTTACACGGAAGTAACCGAAGGCATCAGGGATACGGGTATTAAAGCCGGAGTTATTAAAGTCGGTTCCGGTAAAGGAAAAATAACAGAATACGAAAAAAAGATGTTTTTAGCGGCAGCACGGGTGCAAAAAGAAACCGGTGTGCCGATTATTACGCATACAACAGAAGGATCTATGGGACCCGAACAGGCAAAGCTGTTGGTAGAAGCGGGTGCCGACCCTGAAAAAATACAAATCGGACACATGTCGGATAACCTTGATATTAATTATCAACTGGAAACATTGAAATACGGAGTATATGTTGCTTGGGACCGTATGGGACTGCAAGGTTTGGCGGGATGCCCCATGGACGAACAACGTTATGAAGTGATTATCGAACTTATTAAAAGAGGGTATGCCGATAAACTAATGCTTTCGCATGATGCTATTATTACTTGGCTCGGACGTCCGCTTCAAATACCGGAACAAGCATTGCCTTTAGTTGCTAATTGGTACCCGACCCATTTGTTTGAAAATATTATTCCTGTTATTAAAAAAGGAGGAGTAACCGACGAACAAATTATGACCGTTATACAAGAAAATCCGAAACGATTATTCTCAGGCAGTTAATATCTTTATTATCTGCTGTTGCTTTGTAAATATATGCCGGCTTTTTGCCTGTACGGTATAGTGTCGGTATTTATTTTTATTTATTCAATTTTAAAAAGTTATCTTATGAGTTCAAATTTATCTGATAAAAATATGAAATATGTAATGCCTTCTGTTCCGTTAAAAGAATTACCTTTTTTAAAAAACAGGCGTACTGAATTTGAAAGTGTTGCGGAAATGTTTCTGACACGGGTAAATGAAAATCCCGATAAACCCTATGTTCTTTTTTATGATGATGTGATTACATACAGGCAGGTAAACCTGCGTGCCAATAAGGTGGCGCATTACCTCAAAGAAAAAAGAGTAAAAAAAGGAGATGTGGTGTCAATTCTTATTATGAATTCTCCGGAAGTTTACTATGCCATGTTCGGAATCCAAAAACTTGGTGCAATTGCGGGGTCTGTTAATTTTATGCTTAAAGCTCCTGAAATTGCTTATCTGTTAGACGACTCAAAACCAAAAATTGTTTTTGTAGGCAGTGAGT
>JAADDR010000180.1 GCA_013153865.1 Chlorobiota bacterium
ATATACGGAATTGTTATAGACACCCTTAAAGTTAAAACAAATTACATACACCCCGACGAATTTCTAAGTACGATATTTGCCGAAAACAAAATATCCGGTAAACTTAACGAAGTGCTGAAAAAAGCAAAAAATATTTTTGACGTCAGAAAAATAAAAAGCGGACAAAAATACACCATCCTCACATCTAAAGACTCCGCCGAAACTCCTGAATACTTCATTTACGAAAAAAATAAAGTAGATTACATAGTATTCGACCTAAGAGACTCCGTAAAAGTTTACGAAGGAAAGAAAAAACTTGAAAGAAAAGTAAAAGAAACAGGAGGAATAATAAAATCAAACCTGTGGTTTGCAATGGAAGATGCAGGAGTAAAACCCGTTCTCGCAAACGATTTGTCCGACATATTTGCCTGGACCGTAGATTTCTTCGGATTACAACTAAACGACAAATTCAAAATAATTTACGAAGAATATTTCGTAAACGACACATCAATAGGATACGGAAAAATTCTTGCCGCTTATTTCGAACATTACGGCGATACCATATACGCAATACCGTTTAAACAAGACAGCACCGAAAACTTTTACGACCTCGACGGAAGCAGTCTCAAAAAAGCATTCTTAAAAGCTCCTCTGAAATTCTCAAGAATAAGCAGCGGATTCAGCTATGCAAGAAGACACCCTATATTAAAAATAGTAAGACCTCATCTCGGAGTAGATTATGCGGCACCCTCCGGAACCCCCGTTTACGCACTCGGCGACGGCATCGTAGTAAAAGCATACTACACAAGAGGAGGAGGTAATTACATTAAAATTAAACATAACAGTGTGTACGCAACAGGATATATGCACCTGAAAGCTTTTGCAAAAGGAATACATCCCGGAGTTCGAGTTCATCAAGGGCAACTTATAGGGTATGTCGGAAAAACAGGGCTGGCAACAGGTCCTCATCTCGATTTCAGAGTATGGCAAAACGGCAAAAACATAAATCCTCTGAACCTCAAAGCTCCGCCCGTAGAACCGGTAAAACCCGAAAATAAAGACGCATTCGATAAAATTAAAATGATATATAAAGATTGGCTCGATAAAATAAAATACAAAACATTATCTGAACCCGACAATAAAAACTCAAAATCCTCCGCCGAACCGGATAAAGACGACATTGCAAATAAACTACTGTAAACCAAGCACTATCAACATCAAAGCAATTATTTCGCCGAAAAACCGTGCAAAACATTCTTCCGCTAATACAAAATTATCACTTTTTCGAAAAAAACGGAATTAAAGAGCCGTTTCAAAAATTCGCTTTGTACTGTCGGATATAAAACCGTCGGTCTGTGCATGAGCAATAATTGATTAAAACAGAACTACTTTTCAGCACCACACAAAAGATAATAAATAAATCACAAATCTTGAAATTCACAATTATCCGATCCGCTATTGATTATGCGCCTTGTTGTGTACTGCAATATACTTGTAATAACATGTTTCAACTCTTAAGTAAATTAATACTTTAATAAAAGTATAGCCCTAATAATCTTTCGATTAAATATCTTTATCATAATACAAAATTTTTATACGGTTGTGATAATACGATAAAAATTATCGTACTTAACGATGTTAAAACAGCCAAGTAAATAAATAATTTAACAATGCCGATCTCTGACGAAAGTTTATCAGTCAAATAGTAATTAAAAACTAATAGTCCGTCAGCAAAAATAAAAACAATCAATGCAATGAAAGCAGGAAAGATACTGCCGGTGATTATAGTTAAGAATACTAAACCGCGTGTAGAAATATGCAGGAAAGTTGCTATAACTCTCTCTATAATGGGGAAAAATAAATTAAATATATAATAATTAACACCTTGTATATTTTTTACATATTCAACTAATTCTTCTGACTGTTTTTCTAATGCTGTTCCTTTTAACAGATTATTATCTTTGCTAAAAACAACAATAATGATTTCCAAAGACCCAATCGCAAGACCAAAAGATATTATTGCATTAAAATCAAATGCAAATTTCTCTTTTGTTAAAGTTATTATCAAGTAAGCGGCAAATAATTCAAAAAAACCGGACAACAGTCCGTTGACGGCAGAATAAAGCACCCCCGGCAGGTTTTTATTTTTCAAACGAACAACAATTAGTTGATGTGAAAACATCTTAAAAATTAACCCTATGCCCCAAGAACCTGTTCCGAATATAAATGCTTTAAAAGGAACACCTCTAATTTGATTGAAATATAAAAGAGGAATAATGGCAAAAAACAGTAAAATTACTTTCACCAAATAATCAGTTAATTGTTTTTTATCCATTATTTATGTGTTACCTGTATTATATTCTGCTGACCTGCTTGCACACAACACGAAATAACATTTACATGTTAAAACGCGCTCCGCAAAAAAATCTAAAAACAACTCATCACAATATCCTATTCCAAAGACTTATTCGAAAGCTTAGCTTTCAAAGCAGCTAAAGCTTCGGAACCGCTTTCCGCCGAATCCTCCAATATACTGTCTATCTCCTCGTCAATACTTTGATTCTCAAAAGCTATATCGGCATACGATTCTGCCAAAGCTTCGTCTTGTTCTACCTTATCTTTCATCCTCTCAAGCATGGCAACCGTACTGTCGGCATCAATATCCGCCAACTGCTTATTAACCGTTTTAGCAGCTTTGCTTACCTTTGCTCGAGCTTTTAAAACCCTTACCTCATTCTCCCACTTTACAATATTAGATTTCAACTTATCAATAGTATGTTCCAATTTAACAACCTGAACATCATAAGTTTCCTGAATCTTAAGAGCATCTCGCAAACTTTTCGAAGCCTGCTCTTTCTCTTCCAATGCGGCAGTTGCAAGCCTGTCCGCTTCGGCTGTATCAATAAGACCTTTATCCGCACGCTTAATTAAAGCTATCGCCTTATTTTCATATTCCTTCATCTTATTACGATAAATATTCGCGTCATTCTTGGCACGAACAGCTAAAGCTTTAACTTCGGCAAGAGCTTTTATACTCTCCTCAAGCTTACCTTTTAAATCTCTTATACCCTGTTCGGTCATCTTTACCGGATCTTCAAGCATATCCGCAACCGCATTCGCTTGTGCCTGTCCTATTTTAAATAATCTTCTGAAAAATCCCATATTAAATTTATTTAAAGTTTATGAATAATTTTTTTCAAAAATATAAAACAATTTACAAAACGCCGAAAAAATTGGCATTAACTTTTAATCGCAAAAAAAAATATCCCAACCTTACCGTCAACACTCTCGACATTATCCGCATAAAAAACACAATTATCAAAAAAAAATTACTGCACACCTTTTTTTTAATACATTTACTTCCCGAAACATAATCCTGTTTTATTATAATTTTAAATTAAAAAATTTATGTAAATTTGTATGATAAATACACCCTTATGAAAATCCGGAAATTTGTCGAATATATTACGGTATCAATTCTTATAACGATAAC
>JAADDR010000197.1 GCA_013153865.1 Chlorobiota bacterium
ATATTTGCAGAAGGAGCGGATAAAAAAGATATTTTCAAAATAAAAAACATCATTCCTGTTTTTACCAAAAAAACCGAAAAAAAATTTGAAGACATATATTTTACCAAGAACTGCGGAATTAACGGAAAAATTATATACCTTGACGGAGCACGTATTTATTTTCCCGGAGAAGTTTTCGAATTAATGCCTCTTATAAATAAAGATGCAGTCGGCAGTTTTGATTATTATATCGGGAATTTTCCTTCGGATTACGGCGAACATACAGCTCCCGTAACAGACATAAAAATTACCGAAGGTAATATGCACATGTTGTCGGGCAAAATAAATTCAAGTTTTTTCGGTTCGGGAATAAACATACAAGGACCGATACAGGAAGGCAAATCTTCTTTCTTTGCGGCAGGCAGAAAAAGTACGTTTAATAATTTTTATACGGATATATTCAGAAAAGATAACAGCAGTAATGAAATGTACTGGTCGGAACCTTCTTTTTGGGACTTAAATCTGAAATATACGCACAGACTAACCGATAAAAGCAGTATTTCGGCAAACTTTTTTCACAACTATAACGGGCAAACTTTCGGCTTGTCGGAAGATATAAACGACACAATCTCACAAACGATAAAACATGAAATAAACTCGAGTTATGCCAACACAACTATGAGTATGCTGTATAAATATGTATTTTCCGACAATTTAACTATTAATGCGGCTTTAATATTCAACCGTTACGATTCGGAAATTAAAGTTGAAGGAGATTCTTCATCATCGGAAAGCGGAACACTCTCTTATATAAACAGTTATTATGCCGACTACAAATACGGTAACGGAGATGCCGCAGTAAAAATAAGTGCCGACTACAATCTTAACAACATGCATATTATGTCTTTCGGTATATCTGCTGCAAATAACAGGTTCAGGCCTGTTGACGCAAGTTTAAAATTAAGCGATTTCGAACATTCGTTTAATACAGATACGACTTGGAATGAAGAAAACTTTAATACGCAGGAATATGTTCTTTTCGCAAGAGATAAATTCCGTTTTAATGATTTATTATTTTTAGATGCGGGAATACGACTTTCGGCTTTCTCGACCGGCGACGGCAAAAACTATTATTCCGCTGAACCGAGAATATTTGTCGACTATAAATTACTTAAGTTTTTATCCTTAAACATTGCTTACGCGGGATATAAACAATACATACACTTTATTTCAAATGATGCAGCAGGATTAACCGCTGATATCTTTATACCTTCAACAAAAAATATTTCACCCGAATATACAAATCATTTTGCTGTCGGAGCATCAATAAATCTGCCTTTTGATATAAAACTGAAAGGAACGGCTTTCTTGGACAATATATCCGATATGCCCGTTTATAAAGATAACTTCGGATTTTTTAACTACCCCGGAAGACTTGTTCTTCCCGGAGAAAATATAAACGACAGAATTACGGAAGCTGAGGCAAATTATACGGGAATAATAACCGAACTGTCAAAAAAATTTAAAGATTTTTCTATAAAAATAACACATACAATATCTGATTTCTCAATAAAATCAGACAGTATAAACTCCGGAGAATCATTTCAATACAGATACAACAAAAGACATGATTTTAACATAAAAATCTCGCACACTTTTAATGAAACCGTAAAAATATATGCAGAATGGATTTACCGGTCAGGTAATTACGTTACTTTAAACAAACAATATTACATACCTTACGAATATCAAAATGCTTCATTGGGAACAGGTGCGGCACCGGAAACCGTTACTTTTTGGTTAAACGATGATGCAGAATACCCTCCGTTTACAAGAAATGATTTTCAACTGCCCGCATATCACAGATTAGATGCCGGGATAGAATACATTATCAGAAATCATACCTTGGGTTTACACATTTACAATATTTACAACAAACAAAACAAAGCTTTTGCGGATTACAAAAAAGGTGTTATCACAAACTCCGAAACCAACCGGCTCGTAAGCTACGCAAATATTCCGTTTTTTCCTGCAATTACCTACTCTTATCATTTTTAAACAATAATACAATAAAGGGAATTTACGTTAAAAATGCAACCGTTCACCAAAAAAAACGTCTTTTTCTTAAACTTTTCTTTATTTTTAACGTATAATATATTTGCGATTAAATCTTTTTTCATAAAAATACTGCACTCTTATGAAAAACTACAAACCGACAATTCTGCTCGCACTGATTTTTTTACTCTCATATACGGTATCTTATTCTAAAACTTATACATGGGAAGGCGGTTATTCCGATAATTTTAATGATGCCGGTAACTGGAGTCCGGCTCCGTCTCCTTCTATTTTACCCGGAGATACCGTAATTTTTGATGAAGGAACTATTTCTGTTAACGTACCGACAAATTTTTCGTCAAGTGCTATGACATTGGGTGCTGTTTTTGTAAAAGACGGTGTATCTGTTATGTTTATTAATTCGGGAAGTAATCCGGTAAATTTTTATATTGAAGATTTAATAATAGAACCCGATTGCGAACTTATTTTAGGCGGCACCGGAGGAATATCAATATATATTACAAACAATGCCGATATATCCGGAACATTAAATACGGAAAATATAAACTATATTGAAACATCAGGAACAATGTCGGAAATTAATTTTATAAATTCCGCGATACTTATTACCGCAAATCCCGGAGGCTACACCGGAAGCATACACGGAAGTTCTTTTTTTGACGAAAATTTTCAAATAATATATAACGGAACCGGAAATCAAGATACCGGTTTTGACAGCGATTGCATTATCGGAAGTATTACCGTCAATAATGCCTCCGGAGTAATTCTAAACCGAAATTTAGAAACCGATAACATAAATCTGTTTTCCGGAACATTTGACATAAAAGGATATACCCTTACCGTTAACGAAGATTTTTACTGTGACAACGGCATTACGGCAACCGACATAAATACACAACTTATTTTCAACGACAACGGAAATGCTCCCGACACAATACACGTAACTTTTGACGATACGGATTCGGAAATCGGAAATCTTGAAATAAACCGCTCCGGAAAAATCGTGGTATTCGACAGCGACACGGAAGTAAACGACCTGAATTTGCAAGCAGGAAAACTTAAACTCGATGCCGACATGGGTTTGAACAACGTAACAAATAACAACAATAGCAGTTATATAATTACATCTCCGTGGTCTTATGTAAGCATGCAAAATATGCAAGAATACAATTCATATTATATCCCTCTCGGAACCGGAAACTTTTACTCTCCGATAACAGTAACACCCGGCAGCACAATTTATTCGGATTTTATGATAAACGTGCAAGACTCCGTTTATTCCGAAGGTTATGCGGGAATCCCTTTAAACAATAAAAATATTAATGTAAGTTGGGAAATCTTTCCCGGCGGAGATAACTACGACCTTACACTCGGATGGCAGGCAGGTGCCGAAGGATCGAATTTTAATTCGGGGAACTGTCATATATCTCATTTTGACGGAGACGAATGGGACAACTTTACCGATAATCCCGCAACGGAAGATAACGGAATATACACAGTATCAAGATCTTTTTCCGGCGGAGAAGAGGGTTATTTTTCCGTTTTCTCGGGAATAAACACACCTCCCGACGCATTAGACAATATAGTAATAACATCCGTAAATACAAATTATATATTCCACGAAGGAGACTTCGGATATACAGACCCCGATAATGACGAACTCGCAAAAATACAAATAACTCAAATCCCCGATAAAGGAACACTGTTTAATGACTTAAACGATAACGACATTCCTGAAAGCGAAGAAATATTAACTGTCGGAAGTTTGATTTATGTTAATGATATATCGGACGGACATTTCAAATTTGCTCCCGACCCCGACGAAACAGGAAGCCCTTATACTGATTTTGCCTTTAAAGTAAGCGACGGAATGAACTACAGCAACTCGGAATATGTTATAACCGTTGAAGTTACGGATAACCATCCTCCGGTTGCCTATAATCAAACTTTTACGATACCCGAACACAGTCCCGAAGGAACCGTGGCAGGAACAATAGAAGCATACGACCCCGACGGAGACAACATATTTTTTTATCCGGAAGAAAATGCGGATTATTCCGATGCTTTTTCTTTAAGCGACAACGGAACCGTAACGGTAAACAATTCGGCATTACTCGAATATTCCGTAAATCCTTCATTCGAATATAACATAAATGTTTGCGACGACGGCGAACCCGAATTATGCACCGAAATTACCGT
The DNA here is from genome assembly GCA_013153865.1 of Chlorobiota bacterium. Lineage (GTDB taxonomy): Bacteria > Bacteroidota > Bacteroidia > Bacteroidales > JAADGE01 > JAADGE01. The sequence continues at coordinate 4,255 of JAADDR010000197.1, forward strand.
TACAATAAACTTGGAAGAAATTACCGTTGAAGTAATACCCGCAAACTTTATATCACCCAACGGAGACGGATACAACGACCGTTGGTTCGTGCAAGGATTGGAAAATGATACGTTTGAAGCTTTTATTTTAAACAATAACGGAAAAATACTGTTCCGTTCCTCAGACTATCATAACGAATGGGACGGAACAAGCAAAGGAAAGGAATTGCCTCCGGGAATATATTATTACTTACTTAAATCTCCGAATATAGAACTGAAAGGAACCGTAACACTAATACGATAACAGTCCGATAACCATAAAATATGATAAAAAAAATACTTTTTATGAGCTTATCCGTAACTTTTTTTATAAAAACGGAAGCGCAAATTTACAACATACATAACTTTTACACGCAAAACATGTTCTACTATGCTCCGGCACACACCGGAGACAAAGGACAACTTGCAGCATTTGCCGACTACAGAAATTACTTAACAGACATTCCGGACGGATTACAATTATTTGCTGTCGGACTTCATGCCCCCGTAACAAAAAAAATGAACATGGGAGGTATGCTCTCCGCCGAAAAAGCAGGTTTAATAGAATCCGTATCCGGACGCTTAGACTATTCATTCAGAACACAAATAACAAAAAACCAAACAATTGCATTCGGAATAAACGGAGGAATAATACAAAAGACACTAAACCCCGATGATGCCGTTGTCGCAAATCCGGAAGACCCCCTGTTGCTCTCGGATTATGCAAAAGAAACAAACATATTCGCGGGAGTATCTTTAAATTACAAATTCAAAAACTTAAGTTTCGATGCCGGCATACCGAAAATTTATAAATCAACAGATCTGCTAAACGCAACATATTTTGCTTTTTTATCATACAACATATTTTCAAAAACCGAAACTTGGCAATTCAGCCCTTCGGTTCTCGCAGTATATACAAGTTCGGACATATTCGACTCACATATTAACCTGCTTATAAATTACGATAATATTTTTTGGATACAACCGTCTTATAAATACAACGGAAGTTTTGCCGTTTCGGCAGGCGTAAACCTGAAGAAAATAGGAATTGCCTATGCCTACGAAACAAATTCGGGAAGCTTATCCTACATCGGAGGAGCTTCTCACGAAATTATGCTTACATACGGCTTCTTTAAAGAAAAAATAATGCCCGAAGACACCGCCGGCAACTATGCCGATAATCCCGAACTGAAAGCAAAAATAGACGGAAAAACATATGAAGAATACGTAAATGCCAACAATTACGGTTTTTATAACGATATTCTCGAACTGACAGATTCAATACATCAAAAAGAAATTGAAAAACAAGACTCTTTAGCTGCAATTGCCGAACAAGACTCAATAAAACAAGCTTTGGAAGAAAAAGCACGACAAGACTCCCTGAATCGTTTACGAACAGACTCAATTGCCGCCGCAAAAAGAGACTCAGCAAGACAACACGCATTAAGACACCTCAACGATAACGAACTTAAAATATTACAAAAAGGAGTACATTTTAAATTAAACTCGGCAATGCTGTCGCAAGATGCCAGAAATTACCTCGATACGGTTGCCGATTTAATTATTAAAAATAAAAACATTAAAGTTCTTATTACCGGATACACCTGCGATTTAGGCTCCGAAGAAGTTAACCTCAGATATTCGATAGACAGAGCCGAAGCCGTAAAATACTATCTGCTGAAAAAAGGAGTTCCGCCGGACAGAATATCTACCGATGCAGGATTAGACAGCGAACCGGTTGTTCCGAATACCGACGAAGAAAACAGAAAACTTAACAGAAGAGTCGCATTCTCAATAATAAAAGAATAATAAAAAACGTGCTGCCCGGGAAGTATAAAATCAAAAACAACCGCTAAGTTCCCGGACAGCCGCTTATCATCAGCGGTTATTTTATAATCATTCTTACTTTCTCTATCTTCGGACCGTTTATTTCCATTACTTCAAAAAGATACTTTTCCGTCTCTATAATATCGTTCTTTTGAGGTATTTGTTCGTGTAAAAAGAAAATATATCCGGCAAGTGTCTCAAATTCTTCCGATTCGGGAAGCTCAAATTTATACTTCTCGTTTAAATAATCAATCTCTATACGCGCCGAAAAAATATACTCCTTGTCATTTATGCGATCCTCAATATACAAATCGGCATCATGTTCGTCTTTTATATCGCCGAAAATCTCTTCTATAATATCTTCCATTGTTACTATTCCGGAAGTTCCCCCGAATTCGTCAACAACCAAAGCAACACTTTTATGCTCTTTAAGCAATTTATTCAATAACTTATTGGCAGGCATGGTCTCCGGCACTATCGGCATAGTTTGCAGCGCCGATTTTATAGTCTTTACTTGTTTAAAAACAGCTAACGTATGAACATACCCCACAATATTGTCTATATTATCCTTATAAATAAAAATTTTCGAAAATCCGCTTTCCGTAAACTTGGCTTTTACCGCATCTATTCCGGCATTAATATCCTCGGCAACAATTTCGTTCCTCGGAACCATACATTCCCTAACCTTAATCTCCGAAAAATCCAAAGCATTCTTAAATATCTTAACATCCCCGGCTGTTTCGTTTTCAGTACTGTCAAAAGCTTCGCTTTCAGCCAAAAAATAATCTAAATCTATCTTCTTCAAACTGCTTTTACCTTTATCCGATTTAATCTTTTTTCCGGTAAAAACAGATATAAAACGAGAAGAAATCCAAACACTGAAAAAAGCTGCGGGATACAACAAAATATAAAAAACATAAACCGGCAAAGCAAACTTAGTCAAAAAAAAATTAGAATTTTGCTTAAATATCGTTTTAGGAAGAAATTCCGCCGTTACCAAAATCAAAACAGTCGAAACCGCAGTTTGAACCAACAAAACAACAAAATCATTAGAACTTATATTTCTCTCTATAAGCGGCTTTACGGCTTTAGCAAAAAATATCCCGTAAACTACCAGCGCAATATTATTACCCGTAAGCATAGTTGCAATAAATTGCCCCGGATTATTAATAAAAACAGATATAATCCTCGATGCGGTATTCTTTTGCTTCCTGTCCACCTCTATCTTCAACCTGTTGGCAGACACAAAAGCAATCTCCATGCCCGAAAAAAACGCCGAAAAAACCAATGACACAAAAATAAACAAAAGATAATAAGTCATATCTGAACCTTATAAAACCTCAAAAGCAGGCTTTAATTTTAAATTTAAAATATAAAATTAAAAATTTTCTTTTAATTTTGTTTGAAAGTTTACAAATAAATGAAGAATTCGGATACCGGCAAAATAAAGATACTCGAAGAAGAAAATAAAAATCTTCGAAAAGAACTTGACTTACTCAAAACAGAAGTAAAATATCTGCACAGACGATATTCCGACATATACCACCACGTTCCGATAGGAATAGTACTTTTCGATAAAAATTTAAAAGTAATAGACTTTAACGAAACATTTTTAAAAATTTTCAACTTAAAATCCGACGAAATTCGAAACTTTAATCTCAAAAATATTGCCGACAAACGCATCCTTCCGGCATTCGAGCAAGTCTTTAAAGGTTTCGACGGATTTTACGACGGAGCATACCGTACAACATTTCGCAAACTCGATTTATATATATCCGTACATACAAAACCTTTTACTTTCGAATACGACAACACATTAATAAACGGAGGAATTGCAATATTCAAAGACGTTACAGAAAACACTCTTGCCGAAGGAGCGGTAAACAAATCATACGATACGTTTCAACGGGTAACAGACAACGTAAACGCAATGATATACGTAATAGACCCGCAAACTATGCGTATTTTGTTTATGAATAAAAAAGCAAACGAAGTATTCGGCGAAAAATCCGGAAAAATATGTTACAAAGAATTTTTCGGAAAAGAAACAAAATGCAGAATATGCAGAGCAAAAATATTAGAAGAAAATAACACTCCGACGGGTAAATTCTTCGAAGCGGAATATTTCGAAAAAAGAACAAAACAATGGTTCCATATATCATACGGATTTATAGAATGGATTGACAACAGAAAAGTTATGCTCGTAACATCCATCGACATATCCGAAGCAAAAAAAGTACAACAAAAATTTAAAGACAAAAGCAAAGAATACGAAACAGCCCTTGAAACACTAAAAGAACAAAACGAACGAATTCACAGACAATCGGAAGAACTTAAAGTCTCAAGCGCAATAAAAGACACCATGTTCTCTATTATTGCTCACGACCTCAGAGGACCGGTAGGAAACATTACAACGGCTCTCGACATAATAAGAGACGATATAAACGAACTCGACAAAAACGAAATATTAGAAATAATAAAACCCCTCAGAAACTCGGCAAGTGCAGCATATAACCTTCTGGTAAACCTGCTATTTTGGGCAAAAAACGAAAGCGGAGAAACATTTTTCATAAAAGACGAAATATTATTAAACGACATTATAGACGACGTATTAATCCTTTTCGGTCCTAATATTGAAGCTAAAAATATTAACTTCGTTAATAAAACCGACAAAGAATACTATCTGTCCGCCGACGAACATATGATTAACACCGTTATCAGAAACCTTATATCAAATGCCGTAAAATATACCGAAGAAAACGGAAACATTATCGTAAACACCGAAAAAACAAAAGGAAAAAACAATAAAGAATACGTTAAATTTACGGTTAAAGACGACGGAATAGGAATATCAAAAGAAAACATAGCCAAAATTCTTAACTCAAAAGAATTTTTCTCAACATACGGAACAAACCGCGAAAAAGGCACCGGAATAGGCATTATCCTGATAAAAGATTTTGTGGAAAAACACAACGGATACATAGAAATTAAAAGCGAAACCGGAAAAGGAACGGAAATATCGGTATTTCTGCCCATTGAATAAAAAAACAATGCAAAAAAACACATTATACAAATACAGGCATATATCGGGAATCGCAATAATAAGTCTGATTTTTTTCCTTACAGGACTTGCAATATCCGTATATTTCAAAAAAACAAAAACATCAGACATAAACAACAAACAAACGATAAATATTCGACTTGCGGAAAATATCCTGTTCGGACGATACGCAAAAAATACCGAAAACATTACCGCTGCACGACGAATGATTACTTATTTTCTCGAAAATTCGGACATACTTAAAACAGACTCGACAAAAAACGTTAAAATAACAGCACAAAAACAAAACAAACGAAACATACAAAAAACATTTAACCTGCACCTTACTCACAACATTGCGGAAATAAACGAACAAACGGAAAAATTTACTCTCATAAACAACACATTCTTCGAAATATGGCAAAAATCGGGAGATAATTTCGTGCGAATAGCATCAAGCAAACCGGAAGAACAAAACAAATTTATTTTTATTAACAAAAACGAACATCCCGCAACGGAAATACTAAAAGGCGAAGAAACTACCGCAGAACAACACAAAAACGCCGACTTAAAAATAATTAAAACATTTCCGTTATACACAAACGGCAAAATAAACTTTTTTATAAAAACCGAAAACAACGAAAGCATATCGGCATTCGTCAGTAAACTGTTTTCAGGAAAACTTATATATTTCGACAAAGACGGAAAACTGCTCACACCCGGAAAAAACCCCGAAATAATTCCCGAAGAAATAACAATAACACCGCACGACACAAAACAAACAAACGAAATAATAATAAAAAAACTGCCCGAAAGCACCCTATATCTGAAATACATACCCGAATTTTCCGCATATTTCGGATTCTTTACATTAAACTCAAAAATCAATGCCGAAATAAAAAAACAACTCCGTCCGGTAAAAACAATATTATTTATTGCCGCACTTTTATTCATTACACTTTTCTTACTGTACGACAAAACAAACACTAAATACCGCAATACCGTAAACAGTAAACTGAAAAAACTGATGCCCGAAAACAAAAACACGCAAAACCCGCCGGATGCCCTAAAAGAATACCTTACGGAAATAAAACAAATAACAACAAACATAGCAAACGGAAAATACCTTACGGAACAGAAAAAAAAATATAAAGACGACAGTATTATAAACAAACTCGAAACAATAAGAAAAAAATTCCTCGAAATAGAAAAACAAGAAAAATTAAAACTGGCGGAAGAAAAAGAAACAACAAAATTTAACAAAGCGGCATCACAAATATCCGAAATACTGCAATACGCATCCGACATCAAAGACCTGTCGGCAAAAATCATAAAAAAAATCGCAGAATTTACCGGTGCCGAACAAATAGCATTATTTACCGTTACCGAAGACATACAAGGTAACAAGTCTCTCGAAATGTCCGCAAGTTTCGCATACTCAAAACAACGAACAACCGATAAAACATTAGAAGTAACCGAAGGACTGCTCGGAAGAGCATACCTCGAAAAACAAAGCATATTCCTTACGGAAATACCCGAAAACTACATGTTTATAGAATCAGGTTTCGGATTCCAAAAACCCGGATGCATATTAATCGTTCCGCTTATCTTCAACAACGAAGTTCAAGCAATAATAGAACTCGGAAGCATAAAAATATTAGACGAAAAACAAATAAAATTTATCGAAAAAACAGGAGAAAACATTGCATCCACAATCGCAAACCTTAAACACTCAAAACAAACCGAAATACTCTTAAAACAAACAAGAGAACAATCAAAACAAATAGAAATACAACGAAAAACTCTCGAAGAAAAAATAAATACTCACAGAAAACAAAACAGAAACCTCGACAAACAAATTCTGCAACTCATAGAAATAATAGACTCGATAAAATCCGTTTCTTACCTAATAGAATACGACCTGAAAGGAACAGTTATGGACGTAAGCACGAAAGTCATAAAACTTTTCGACGTAAACAAAGAAACATTCATATCAAAATCACACAAAGACATCATCGAAGAAACAGACTATTACAAAAAATACGATACATTCTGGAAAGACCTCTCATCCGGAAAAACACAATACACGGAAGAAACAATATCCGTCGGAAACAAAAAAATTAAAATGAAACAAACTTACGTTCCGATTAAAAACGTAAGACGAAAAATTTACAGAATATTATCAATAGGAATAATAAAAGAATAAGTGATAAACACAAAAAACATATCGGCACGCAAAACTGCAATACTTTACATAATACTGACGGCTTTCGCAACAGCATTAATAATAAGTATGCTTCCGGTAATATTTAACGAAAAACAAACCCGGCAAAACATAAATACAATAAACAAACTTACCGAAAAAGAATACAAAAAAACAATAAAAACAGAACTCGAAAAAATCATTAAACTATCGCAAATAACGGCTCAAACCATATATCTGCCCGACAGCAACTACCTTAATAACACAAAAAAAACACTATCCGAAATAATAAAAAACAACCCCGAAATATCCGGAATATACATACAAATAAACAATCAAAACAAAAAAATATCAACAGGGGTTATCGAAAACAACGGCAAAATAACAACCTGCGGATCCCCCGAAAACGACTTCCGCATCAAAAACACAAAAAACACCGAAAACATCATATCAACACCCGTTCAAATATCCGAACCATTTAAAATAACACCGGAAAACAAACCCGAATACGCCCTTACCGTTACCGTTCCGATAACAAAAAACCGCAAAACAACCGGATTAGCGGCTCTAAACTTTAAACTTAACAAACTGTCCGAAAAACTGAACACCGAAAATTGCACAATAATACTGTCATCACCACAAAAAAACATAATCGCATCAAGCAAACCCGAAATTACCGGCAAAAACATACTCGACATACACCTCGAAACAATACCGGAACACACCGCATACATCGAACTCGAAAACACCGAATACAAACCCGAATTAATAATATCTTGCTCCGGCAAACAAATATATGCCGAATACAAATCTAAACTCATATACTTAATACTACTTTTACTTGCAACTGTAACGGCAGGCACTCTTATTCTGCTTACATCAATAAAACAATACTTTAACCCTCTGAAAAAAATATCCGAAACAACCGAAGAACTCGGCAAAGGAAAACCCGTAAAAAATCCGCCGGAAAACCCGAAACCCGAATTTAAAACCGTTATCGAAAACCTGAACTTAATATCTCAGCGATACGACGAAATAACAAAATTTGCAAAAAATATAATATCAGAAAACTATTCCCAAGCAAAACTCAAAGAAAAATCAAATCAAGACCAAATATCAAAAGCACTGAATAAAATTACGGAATACCTTAAAAAAGAAAACGAAAAACGAAAAAAACACGAAGAAGAAGTTGCCGAACAATTATGGATGAGAAAAGGACGCTTCGAAATATCGGAAGCCGAACGATTCAGCTCTAAAGACATATCGGAACTTACATACAACATAATACGATCGCTGGTAAACTACATCGACGCACTGATGGGAGGAATCTATCTCTACGACAAACAAAACAAAACAGCAGTGCTTAAAGCGGCATACGCATACGGAAAACAAAAACACACATCCGTAACATTTAAAGAAGGAGAAGGACTTATAGGCGCATGCATATCCGAAAAGAAAAAAATAATACTCAAAAATATTCCCGACGACTACATAAAAATAACAACCGGACTCGGAAGCGGAACACCGGAAGTAATAACAGTAATACCCGTGTTCTTCAAAAACGAAATTACGGCGGTAATAGAACTGGCTTTTGCTCATACACCCGAAAACAGAGTAACGGAATTTATCGAACAACTCAGCGACAGCATCGGAGCATGGATTAACGCATCTCTTATATCCACAAAAACAGCGGAATTACTTGCCGTATCACAAAAACAAACTCAAGAACTTGCCGAAAAAGAAGAAGAACTGAACAAAAAAGTTGCCGAACTGCAAGAAATACAAGAAAAAACGGCAGACCTTAACACAAAATACAAAAGCGTGCTGAATGCCGTAAACGAAACAATAATGACCGTAGAATACACTCTCGACGGAACTATCATCTCATGCAATAAATTTTATACCGAAGTTATGGGCTTCGAAAACGACGAAATAAAAGGAAAAAACGTTGCCGAACTCGTAAAAGACCAAGCCGACGACCTTTACAAAATAATTGACGAAGTAAAATCCGGAAAAACAGTCAAACGACAAGTAAAAAGATACACAAAAAACGGCGAAGTAAAACAACTTACCGCAACATACACCCCCTACTACGACAAAGACGGAAACATAAGCAGAATACTTTTCTTCGCATTCGACATTACCGCAACATAAAAACTTCTGAAAATATCCGAAAAAATAAAACCCGCAAATACAATTATCCCGCAAAAAAACAAACCGGTTTTATCACCACCGCTGCACAATCGCATTTTCCGGTTTATAAATTAATTAAAAACATTTGTATATCATTTTAGTATAAAAAAAGCAGGACTTAATAAAAGCCCCGCTTATTAATGAAAAAATCAAATTATTAATTATTACTGCTCTTCCGTTAAGCTGCTTTTTTACCTAAGAAAGTTTTCTTAAATAAATCAAAGAATATAATAATTCCGCCGAAAATCATTAGCGAATCCGGCAATACTCTGAACCACATCCAACCTTTTACTATCTCCACGGCTTCGCGGGTTCTGGTATAATAATAACCTAATTCGGCGGCAACCTTTGTTTGTTCCAAACCAATCATTAAGGTAGGAACGGCAAACAACAATACACCTACGGTTAATAACCAAAATCCGATTTTACTTAACTTATCGTTCCATTCCCAGCCGTTAGCCATAGCGTTGGCTCTTGAAGTCATATACAAGAATGCTATGGAAATATAACCGAACGCTCCGAGTAATGCAACGTGTCCGTGAGGCATAATCAAATATGTTCCGTGCGAATAATAAGATATTGTCGGAGTATTAATTACCATTCCGAAAAATCCGGCACCTATCCAATTCAAAACTGCCGAACCTGCAATCCACATAAACGGTGTCCCGAAAGCATTTTGCTTACCTTCGGCTTTTTGCTCGCGTTGGTTCTTCCATGCTTCTATAATCATTAATGCAAGAGGAAGAGGCTCGAGTGCCGAGAATATTCCGCCTATCGCAATCCAATATTCGTCAAGACCTTGCCAAAAATAATGGTGCCCTACTCCCAATGTTCCCGACATCATAATCAAAAACAACTCGAAAAACATCGTCCTGACGGCAATTTTCTGTGATATTAATCCCAAAGAAACCGTCATAAAAGCAATTACCCCCGCAGCAAACAACTCAAAAGTTAATTCTACCCAAAGATGAATTACCCACCAACGGTAATAATCATCAACCGTAAAATTAGGCATAACTTTATGCACGGGCATCATACCGGCAATATAAAGAGTGGCAATACCGAATGCCGACCAAATTATGGTGCTTACGAGCGGATTGTTTGTGGCAGCTTTTTTAATTAACGATATAATTAACAAAAACCAGAAAACAAGCCCTACAACAAGCCCTATATCCCAGACTCTACCAAGGTTTAGAAGTTCCCTGCCTTCATTTCCCAACCAAAACCAAGTATCTCTTAACTGACCCGTTGCACCGGCATACAAACCTATAACAGCTCCTACGGCAACAACAAGCAATGCTGCCCAAAGTACATCAACCAACCACGGAAACTTGTGATCTTTACCGGCAACCCAAGGAGCTATAAGCAAGCCGCCTACTAACCAACCTACTGCAACCCAAAGAATTGCAAGCTGTGTATGTATGGAACGTATTACGTTAAATGGTAATAAGCTTTGCGAGAAAACAAAATCTTCGGAAGGATTAGCATATAAATGAGCCAAATATGCTCCCAAAAATAACTGAACTACAAATAATAACGATACTATCGGTATGTATTTCAATAATTTCTTTTGAGATTTGAATAAAGAAGTAACTTTTAAAGCCGGCGAAAGTTCGTCGCCTTTATCTTTCTTGAAAAGATATTCGTAAGACAGAAAAATAACCAAAATAGTTAACGACCATAAAAGCAAAAATTCCCACAACGAAACAATATGATTGTTGTAAGACACGTCTTGATCTACCAGCGGTTCTTTAGGCCAATTGTTAGACCAGGTTCTTTCGGGGTCGTATTTACCGTCCGAAAATTTCTTTTTGTCATCCGGACGCAACGACGAAGCAACTAATTGCGACCAATCTACAAAAGCCGCTATTTTTTCGGCTTCTTCTGGTAATATAACTCCTCCGGGGAAAGCTCTTTCTCTGTCGCCGTTTACAAGCATATCGGTAAGCAAAGCAACATTACGTTTGTAAGCGGCTGCCGAAGCTTTTGTATAAACGGTTCCTTCTTCCAGAAGTTTCGTTTGTTTTCTGAAATCTTCTTTTACTCTTTCTTTTACGGCACCGCGTTCGGTATCCGTAAGAATGTCGGTTGTTTTTCCGAACATCTCTTTGCCGTAATAATCATACAAAAATTCAGCACGATGATGAAAAAATTCCGTAGTAAAATCGGGTCCCATATAAGCTCCCATACCGAGCATAGTACCCCAGTCCATAAGGTCAAACTCCTGAAAATAACCTTT
>JAADDR010000012.1 GCA_013153865.1 Chlorobiota bacterium
ACTCATAATTCATAACTCATAATTCAAAACTCATAATTCAAAACTCATAATTCAAAACTCATAATTCAAAACTCATAATTCATAACTCATAATTCATAACTCAAAACCGGATTGTTAATTACCTGTTCATAAAATGTCAATAACTAAAAATCAAAAAAGTCGGACAGGCATATTGTTTAGAATTTAAAAATATCTATTTTAGCGTTTTATTTAAGTAACTACTAAATAAGCAAAATAATATGAAGTTTATCGTTTCAAGTTCAGAATTATTATCTCATCTGCAAAGAGTAAGCAAAGCTATCAGCGGAAAATCCACAATTCCGATATTAGACAGTTTTTTATTTGACTTAAAAGACAACGAACTTACAGTAACGGCATCTGATTTGGAATCAACGCTTGTAACTGCCGTAAAACTCGAAAATACCGAGGGCGAAGGGAAAATAGCATTGGAAGCCAAACGTTTGCTGGATATTTTAAAAGAATTTCCGGAACAACCCCTTACTTTCGAGATAGATACCGATACTTTGGCTACAACCATTCTGTCCGAAAACGGAAAATTCAGCGTTGTAGGTTCACCGGCGGAAGAATATCCTAAATACCCGGAACTTTCGGACGAAACAAAAATGAGTGTTACTTTAACCGCCGAACTTTTGGACAGCGGCATAGGAAAAACTGTTTTTGCAACTGCCAACGACGAATTACGCCCGGTAATGAACGGAATTTTCTTTGCATTTACCGAAAATGACATAACTTTTGTGGCATCCGACTCGCACAAACTTGTAAGATACAAAAGAACAGACGGAAAAGCCGACAAAGAAGCATCTTTTATATTACCGAAAAAACCCGCTAATTTGCTTAAGTCACTGCTTGCATCATCGGAAGACGATGTTTCGCTTGCTTTCGACGATAAAAATGCAGTATTTTCTTTCGGAGGTTTCAAATTAATTTGCAGACTTACCGAGGGTAAATATCCTAACTACGAGTCGGTTATACCTGCTGACAACCCGAATAAACTTATTATTAACCGCAGCGACCTTTATAATACGGTAAAAAGAGTATCCGTTTTCTCGAATCAGGCAAGTAATCTAATAAAATTACACATAACGGCAAACGAACTTACGGTTTCGGCTCAGGATATAGACTTTTCAATATCCGCACACGAGCGTTTGGCATGCCGTTATCAGGGCGATAACATGGAAATAGGGTTTAAATCGGTATTTTTACTCGAAATATTGGCAAACATAGGTTCCGAAGAAGTGGTTTTCGAGATGTCGGATCCTTCAAAAGCCGGAATAATGTTGCCTTTTGAATCGGATACGGAAAACGAAGATGTTTTAATGCTCTTAATGCCTATGATGATTAACGGATAGCTGAAATATTAATATTTATAGAAAAATACCGTTTGCCTGATGTCAAGCGGTATTTTTTATTACGGTACATTGTCAACGGCTTCGCTTATTTCTTTCAGATTAAAAGGTTTTTTAAAATAGCGGTCTATAAGTCCGGTTCTGAGTGCATCCGCAATTTCTTCGGTAATATCGTAACCGGTAAGTATAAAATATGAAATATTAGGAAATTTCTTTTTTGCCTTAGCGACAAACTGAACACCGTTCATGTCCGGCATTCGCATATCGCTTATTACAACCGAAATATCCGGATTTTCTTTAAGTTGCAAAAAACCTTTTTCCGGAGAATCTGCTCCGATAACTTTATATTTATCCTGAAAATTAATCTCAAAAAGCAGCAGATTTATTTTTTCATCATCTACATAAAGTATGGTTCGTTTAGATTTCATTTTTATTATTTGGCAATTGTATAGTTATTTTCGTGCCTTTTCCGGCTACAGAATCAAATTCTATTATTCCGTTATGTTCTTCGATAATTCCGTGAACTATCGACAAACCCAAACCTATACCGGCACCCGGGCTTTTTGTCGTAAAAAACGGATCGGTAATTCTCGAAAGATGCTCTTTTTTTATTCCTTTTCCGTTATCTTCAATCTTTACGGTAATATATTCCGAACCGTATTTCGTAGTAATGCTTACCTCTCCTTTCCCTTCTATAGATTGTTCTGCATTAGACAAAAGATTAAGAAAAACCTGATGCATTTTTCCCGAATTACATTTTATGTGTATAGGCGTTTTGCAATATTTTTTATTTACGTCAACCTTAAATTTAAACTTATTTTGCAAAATAGCCAAACAATTATCTATTATTAAATGTATATCGCAATCTTCGGTTTTCGAATTACTTCTCCGGCTGAAACTGTTCAGACCGGAAACAATTTCTTCCGTACGCCTGACACCTTCTTTTACCGCATCCATAATTTCTTGAGCTCCGGCTTCTTTAATCTTATCTTTTAATATTTTTTCCAAACCCGTAACTCCGCCCATAATATAATTAAGCGGGTTATTAATTTCATGTGCGACTCCCGCCGCAAGTACACCCAACGAAGCCATCTTTTCCGATTGTATCAAACGATTTTGCGTTCGTTTTAAATTATCGAGTGCTTCTTGCAATTTATTCTTTTGAACAATCAATTCTTTATTTGCTTCGTTCAATTCTTCGTTTACGGTTTCAAATTCTTCATTTAACTCCTGCAATCTTCGTTCCTTTTTTATTCTGTCGGTAATATCTCTGAAATTTGCAATGGTTCCCGTAATTTTTCCGTCTTCATCATAATCGGGAGTTCCCGTTACTATTAAATGACGATATTCTCCGTTTTGCAGTTTTATTCTTACTTCATAAGAAGTACGTTTGTTTTTCTTTCTTAATTCAGTCTGTTTCCTTATTTCTTTCCACTCTTCATCTTCAAAAAATTCTCTTAAATTTCGACCGGGCAAACTGCCGTCAGGAACTCCGAATATCTCGTGTGCACGAGGAGTAGCCATAATAAAATTCTCATTCAAATCATTAATGGAGAAACCTTCTCCCTGATTGTTTATAATAGCTTTTAAACGTCTTTCTTTTTCTTCTATAATATTTTTTTGCCGTTCTATATTTTCGTTTAAAATCTTCAATTCTTCGTTTCCTGAAATAAGTTCTTCGTTAATAGCCTGTAACTCCTCGGTTCTTGTTTTAACTTTTTCTTCCAACTCGTTTTTATATTTCTCCAATTCCAAAGACGCCTTCTTTTGTTTGTCTATATCTTTTACTACGGCAAGTATTCTGTCTTCACCGCCTATTTTAGTAACTTTTAAAGTTATTTCAACCCAAATAAGATTACCTTCTTTATCTTTAGGATGCCATTCAAATACCGCTTTACCGGTTTTTAAAGTTTGTTTTACATAAGCACTGAAATGTTCATAATCATAAGGAGCATGCCCGGGATTTAACAAACGACTGTCCATTTTAAGCAATTCATCTTTATCATATTTAAACATTTTTACCATAGAATCATTGGCATCAACAATATTCCCTTCCATATCATGAATAAAAACCGCATCGGTAACGGCATTAAATATTTCGGCATAATTACTTTCTTTTTCTATAATGTGCCTGTTTTTTTCTTCCAGATTTTTTATTAACTCATAAAACTTCAGATGAAATCTGTCTAAAACAAGTATAACAGCCATACTTACAATGGCAAGCAAAATATAATTAACAATCCATACATAAGGAGACATCATTCTTACGGAAGGGTCTTCAAGCGGCTTTATTATACCGTTCAGCATAAGATATGCAGCTGTAAAATAAGCAATTGTCAAAAAAACGGAAACCGCAAACATTAATCTTCTCGAGAAAACAAGATAAAAAAGCAATAAAAGTATAACTATAAATATCTTACTGCCTGCAAAAAGACCGTAAGTCAACAAATCGACAGCCGCAAACAAAAAAAGACCCGCAGTAATAAACGCTGTTTTTAAGGGAAGACTTATTTTTTTTCTGAATGCATACAATAAAGAAAACAGCAAAAGCGTAAAAAAATCACATACATTATTAAAATTTAATCCTCCGTTGTTGTAAGAATCGACTAAAGACAAAACAAAAGCGGCAAATCCGAGCAGCATACCGGCTAACAAAGCAAGATCAGTAAACCTGTTTTTTACGTCTTCGGCTTCAATAAATTTTATATTATCCGCTTTGTTTTTCATCAACTTTTTTTATGAGAATATAAAAATATCATATATAAACGATTTAACAAAAATTAAATCTAAGATTTACTCGCAATTACAGAAATTACTGTTTTATTACACTTTAAAATCCGGCTGTTTATTCGTAATCAGTTTTTTTTCAAAAAAAAGTTTTACAATCGAATGTTTATTAAAAAAAAAGTTTTTCCTTTGCGAACTTTTTTAACATAAGAATGCTGTAAAGCATTAAATTTTAATAAATATTTTTTCAATTAATTAACAAAATGAAACTTCAGAAATTACGAAACATAGGTATTGCGGCACATATTGATGCGGGAAAAACAACGGTAACGGAAAGAATACTTTTTTATACCGGTGTAACCCGCAAAGTAGGAGAAGTCCACGACGGCGAAGCAACAATGGACTTTATGAAACAAGAACAAGAAAGAGGAATTACCATTGCATCGGCGGCAATATCTTGTAACTGGCAAGATTATCAAATAAACATAATCGACACGCCCGGACACGTCGATTTTACCATAGAAGTAGAACGTTCGCTCAGAGTCATCGACGGAATGGTCGCTTTGTTTTGTGCCGTTTCGGGTGTTGAACCCCAAAGCGAGACTGTTTGGAACCAAGCCGACAGATACAGAGTACCGCGCATTGCATTCGTTAATAAAATGGACAGAACCGGAGCGGATTTTCACGGTGCGGTAAGCCAAATGAACGAATATCTTGATGCAAACGCAATACCTTTTCAAATACCCATGGGATCCGAAGATGATTTTAACGGACTTATAGACATAATAAAAAACAAAGCGTATATTTTCGGCGAAAGCGAAAGAACTGAAACCGAAATACCCGAAAATTTTAAAGCCGAAGCCGAAAAATACAGAACAGAACTTATAGAAAAACTCGCAGACTTCAACGACGAAATAATGGAACTTTATTTCGACGAAAAAGAAATACCCGAAGAACTTCTGAAAAAAGCGGCAAGAGAAGCTGCTTTAAAACTTCTTATAACACCGGTCTTTACAGGTGCAGCATACAAAAACAAAGGCGTGGAACTTCTGCTCGATGCAATAACCGATTATCTTCCCTCTCCCATCGACATAGGCGCCGTTGTCGGAACAGATGTCGAAAACGAAGAAAAAACTCATACGAGAAACCCTTCGAGCAAAGAACCTTTTTCGGCATTGGCATTTAAACTTATTAACGACCCCTACGTAGGACAGCAAACTTTCGTAAGAATCTTTTCCGGCGAAATTAAAAGCGGTATGCCGGTTTTAAATTCATCAAAAGGAAAAAAAGAAAGAATAGGAAGAATTTATAAAATAAGAGCAAAAGACAGAGAAGAAGTAAGTTCTGCCGGACCGGGCGAAATAGTAGCATTAATAGGAATGAAACTTACAAAAACCGGTGATACTCTTTGCGATATAGACAATCCGATTTTACTTGAATCAATACATATACCGCCTTCGGTAATAGAACTGAAAATTAATGCTGCAAATAAAAACGACAGGAAAAAACTCGGCGAAGCATTGGCTAAACTCTCAAACGAAGATCCTTCTTTCCATGCTAAATACGACGAAGAAACAGACGAAACAATTATTTCCGGCATGGGAGAACTCCACCTCGAAATTATTGTTGACAGACTGAAAGACGAATTTAAAGTAGATGTTGAAACAGGCGAACCTGCGGTAGCTCTCAGAGAAACCATAACTACCGAAGTAGAACATAAATACAGACACTCTAAACAATCCGGAGGTAAAGGCGAATTTGCCGAAGCCGTTATTCGTTTCGAACCTAATACAGGCAAAGGTTATGAATTTATAGACATGATTAAAGGAGGTGTTATTCCGCGCGAATTTATTCCGTCCGTAAGCAAAGGGCTTGAGAAAACCATGCAAAAAGGTATTCTTGCAGGTTTCCCGATTGTAGATATAAAAGCAGTGCTTATCGACGGTGCTCATCATGCCGTCGATTCGTCCGACAGAGCATTTCAAACCTGCGCATCGGTATTATTTAAGCAAGCATTTGCCAAAGCAAAACCCATACTGCTTGAACCGGTTATGAAAATAGAAATCACAACTCCCGACGATTATATAGGAAATGTTGTGGGAGACATAAACAAAAGAAGAGGTAAAATTGATGTTATGCGCCGTTTCCGCAAAGGTTCGCAAAAATTAAGCGGATATGTTCCTCTTATGGAGATGTTCGGTTATGCAACAACTTTAAGAAACATAACAAGCGGAAGAGCCAATTACTCAATGGAATTTTACCGATACGAACCGTTGCCTAAAGCGGTTCAGGAAGAATACATGAAGAAAAAAGAAGAACGGGAACAAAACAAATAAAACATAATAAAAATAATAAAAAGACCTTTGCAATTTGCTCGGGTCTTTTTCTTTTTACCGGATAATTATGTTAATTTCGCCCGAGCTTTTTAAAGAATTATGAACCTCCCTAATCTTAATACCAAACTTTCTCAATGGCTGCTGCTTATATTTGTTTCTTTCATTTGGGGAACGTCTTTTATATTGATGAAACGAAGTTTAGAATCATTTACCGAAATTCAGGTAGGAAGTTTCAGAATTCTATTTGCATCTGTTTTTATGCTGCCCGTTCTTCTGAAAAGATATAAAAAATTCAAAAAAAAACATATTAAACCGCTTCTTACGGTAAGTTTTATAGGTAATTTTTTTCCGGCAATTTTATTTGCCAAAGCACAAACAGGAATAAGCAGCTCGCTGGCAGCCATGCTAAATACGCTTTTTCCGATTACGGCAGTTATAACAGGCACTCTCTTTTACGGACTGAAATTTAAAAAAAACAAAATAGCCGGCACGATTGTAGGACTTATCGGAGCACTCGGACTGGCTTCCGGTAACGGAACCGATTTCTCGGACAATAACAACATGTATGCTCTATACGTTATTGTCGCCGTAATTTTTTATGCCGTAAGTTTAAACGAAATAAAAAGTAAATTAAAAGATACAGACGGTATTACGATTACGGCTTTTGCATTTGCAATAACAGGTCCGTTTGCCGGAATTACACTTATGTTTACCGATTTACAAACGTCTTTTGCAAAACCTGAGGCTTTAAAAGACCTTATGTATATAGCTTTACTTGCATTCGGCAGTTCAGCCGTTGCGGTGTCCCTGTTTTATCTCTTATTAGATTACGTTGACATTGTATTTGCATCGCTTACTACATACATAATACCGATATTTGCCATATTCTGGGGTATATTCGACGGAGAAAAAATATCTTTCATGCAAATATTTTACATGCTTATAATATTTGCCGGAGTATATTTGGTAAATAAAAACAAACCGGAACAAAAAAAGACATAAAAATAATCCTGAATTTCCGTATTACCATTATACTTTATCTTGTCATTAATGTTTTTCTGAGTATTTTTTATTTAATTCGCATTTGTAAAATATTTACGGAATGCAAAAAACAACTTTTTTATTTTTTATACTTCTGATTATCTTAACACTTCTTACAATTGCCGATATTGCCGCAGGTTCGGTAAACATTCCGTTTTCCGATATATTAAATTACTTTTCGGGCAAACAAATAAACGAAAAATACCGTGTTATCCTGAATGAGTTCAGAATACCCGGAACATTAACAGCAATAATTGCCGGAGCTTCTCTTTCCGTTGCAGGATTACAAATGCAAACTTTTTTCGGCAATCCTCTTGCCGGACCGTATGTATTGGGAATAAGTTCCGGAGCAAGTTTGGGAGTAGCATTATTACTTATGTCGCCGCTTCCGTTAATGATAAGCGGATTTATCGATACCGCATGGCTTACGGGCATAGTTGCCGGAACGGGAGCAGCGGCGGTTTTGCTTCTTATATTCTTAATATCCTTAAGAGTAAAAGATATTATGACCGTTTTGATAATAGGTATTTTAACGGGAAGTGCCGTAAGTGCCGTTGTCGGTTTACTTCAATACTTCGGCAACGAAACAGACCTTAAAACTTTTGTTGTTTGGACAATGGGAAGTCTCAGAGGAGTCGGCGAAGTGCAATTAAAAGCACTTTTTATGTTTTCGGCACTCGGATTATTTGCGGCAATATTATCCTACCGTATTTTAAACATCCTTTTGCTCGGCGAAAGTTATGCAATAACGTCGGGGCTTAATCTTAAACTTTCGGCAATAATAGTTTTTGCGGAAACAGGAATACTTGCCGGAAGCGTTACCGCATTTTGCGGTCCGATAGGTTTTATCGGTATTATAGTGCCGCATTTAAGCCGTTCCGTCTTTAAAACCGTAAACCATAAAATATTAATACCGGCATCAGCAATTATCGGTGCAATACTTATGCTTATAAGCGATATTATATCTCAACTTCCGGGAAGCAATATTACTTTACCGATAAATTCCGTAACGGCAATTCTCGGAATTCCGGTTGTAATCTACATTATTTTAAAAAACAGAATATAATTTTATTAAAAAAAATAATATAATTCGATTTTCCGATTTAAAATAATATACCTTTGTATTCGTTAATCAAAACAGATTATATTCATTAAATCTTCAATATTATGAAAACAAAAATAATTTTTCCGGCAGTTATATTTTTTATCATCTTATATGCCGGAATTTTTGCACAAACCGTTGCTCCCAAAATGGTTTTTAATACAACCGTTCATGATTTCGGTAAAATAAAAGAAACAGGCGGGAAAGTAGAATATTCTTTCATCTTTGTAAATATGGGATCAGAACCTTTGGTTATAAATGATGTAGGTTCTACATGCGGATGCACGGTTCCGGTTTGGACTAAGCAACCCGTGGCTCCGGGCGAAAAAGGTTTTGTTAAAGCAGTTTTTGACCCTATACATCGTCCGGGTAAATTTCATAAAACAATAACGGTAAAATCGAATGCCGAAAACAGCCCCGTAACTTTGCAAATTAACGGCGAAGTAATTCCGAAACCTTCACCTTTAGCCGAAGAATACCGTTATCAGATGGGACCCGTAAGATTAAAAAAACGAAATCTGCATTTTTCGGAAATTTACAATACAGAGAAAAAAACGGGAACCATAGAAATTATTAACACGAGTGACCAACCGGTGAAAATAACGTTTAACAAAAACCGCATAATGCCGAAATATCTTAAAGTTTCATGCTCGCCTGAAACTCTTAATCCGAATCAAAAAGGTGTTATAAGCATAACTTACGATGCCGCTCAAAAAAATGATTGGGGATATGTATATGACAGATTGTATTTAAGTTTTAATGACCAAACAGACTATAAAAACAGAATAAATATAAGTGCGGTAATAAAAGAACATTTTACCCCCGAGCAAATTGCAAATCCGCCGGTATTTACGTTATTATCCGATAAAACATACAATTTCGGCACAATAAAACAAGGAGACGTAATAGAGCATATATTTAAGTTTAAAAATACCGGAAAAAGCGACTTAATAATTCGTAAAATAAAATCAAGTTGCGGATGCACGGCAGCCACGGTAGGCAGCAAAACAATAAAGCCCGGAGAAGAAAGCAGCATAAAAGCCGTATTTAATTCAAGAGGAAAACGCGGAGTTCAGCATAAATCAATAACGATAACAACAAATATCCCCGAAGTTGAAGGACAACCCGGCAAATCTCAGGTTATTTTAATGATGACCGGCAAAGTGGAAGTTCCCGAAAAACAGGAAAACGCCAATAAAAACAAACCCAAACAGGAAATTCACAAATAAACTCGAATATTTAAAAACATAAAGAGGCGGCATGTAGATGTCGCCGTTTTTTTTATTTTCCGTTATCCTATTTGTTTAATATTTCAAATTCTTTTACGATTTTTTCACCCTTATCGTCAATTAAAGTAAGAATGTGTTTGCCTTTGCCGGGTCTTAATTCTATCCGGTGTATGCCTTTTGTTTTTCCTTTAAGTTCTTTATCCACATACCAGTAAATAACAGCGTTTTTATTTCTGTGTGCCGCTTCAAATACGGTTTTACCGAGTTTTCCGTCTAAGTCTGCGGGAACATATATTTTAGTGTTTTTAAAAGGATAAATAAGTTCCATGTTAGTATTTTCGTCGTAATCTCCGGCGCAATCACTTCTGTACGGAGGCAGGCAGCGATAAAATGCGTTTTTTTGTTTATAATAAATTTCCGCCGCCGGAGGCAATACAAACCATGATACCGTTTTAATATCTTCAGGATTCTCGCAACTTGCATTAACTCTGAACTTAAGAGATTTATCCAAATGCACAAGTTTATGATAAGGACAAGAAGAAGTTTTTAATCCGCTTGCGGGAATCATTTTTTTTTGAACGTTAATGCAATTATCAGAGGCAATATAGCCGCTTTCTTTGCATATTTCGGCTTCCGCCATATCGGCTTCGGGCATAACAAATTTGTTTTCGGCATCGGGTAATACGGAAAATACGTCGAATAAAACAGGTGCGGCGGCTTTTATGCCTACAATACCAGGTCTGCCTTCTCCGTCTGCATTTCCCGCCCATACGCCTACAACATATTCGGGAGTAACTCCAACCGACCAAGCGTCTCTGAATCCGAAACTTGTTCCGGTTTTCCATGCCACGGGTTCGGAAGAACGAAACATTCGCCAATTTAACTCGTCGTCAGGGCGTTCTACATCCAGCATCGCATTAAAAGTAAACCAAACAGCCGAAGCCGAAAAAAAAGAGTTTTCGTCAAAATCATCATTATTTTTATTATATCTTTTTGAAGTTTTAAAATCAAAACATAAAGGATGAAAATCAGATTTTTTATAACGAAATCCGTAAGTTTCGTAATTATTAAGAGTTCTTGCCGCAGATGCATATGCAGCACATATTTCGTCCAATCGTCCTTCGCAACCTCCGAGAATAAGAGATAAGCCGTAATGATCCGGAGGATAATGCAAAGTAGTTAAACCTATATCTTCAAGTTTATGATAGAATTTTTCTTGTCCGTATTGTTTCAACATTCTTACAGCCGGAATATTAAGCGAGCGAGCCAAAGCTTCTTTTGCCGGAACCGCACCGTCGTAACCTCTGCCGTAATTTTTAGGAGTATAACCTCCGATGCGCGTGGGAATATCGAGCACCAGAGTATTAGGCAATAAATCGCCGTCGGAAAGCATTGCCGCATATAAAAAAGGTTTCAGAATGCTTCCGGTGCTTCTTTCGGAAGTTATAATGTCCACGTCGGCGGCATTATTTTTCCCCGCTCCGACGTAATTTCCGACATATGCCAGAATTTCCCCCGTTTTTACGTCGGCAACCAATACTGCCAAGTTATGAATATAATTTCCTGAAAGACGTTTGTAATGTTTTCTTACCGTTTCGTTAACTTTTCTTTGAATTTCAGCATCAAGTGTTGTTTTTGTTATTTGCATTCCCGATTCGGAGATACGCATCAGAAGATGCGGTGCAAGAGAAGGAAACGGTTTCGGTTTTTCAGGAATATCTTCGTCAGACGACAATTTAAAAGTTTCGTAATCTATTATGTTTTGTTCAAACAGTTTTTTAAGAAGTTTGTTACGTTTTTTTCTTA
The DNA here is from genome assembly GCA_013153865.1 of Chlorobiota bacterium. GTDB lineage: Bacteria > Bacteroidota > Bacteroidia > Bacteroidales > JAADGE01 > JAADGE01. The sequence continues at coordinate 11,609 of JAADDR010000012.1, forward strand.
AAGTGTCTCTGTTTCTGCCCGGATATATAAGCCCCGGGCTGTTAGGCAAAACCGCAAGTGTTGCTGCCTGAGCCCAAGAAAGTTTATCCGGGCTTACTCCGAACCAACGCCATGCCGCCGCATCAAGCCCTACGACATTTGCTCCGAAAGGCGCATGCGAAACATACATTTTCAGTATATCGTCTTTAGAATAAGATAATTCCAGACGTGTTGCCAGAATTATTTCTTTTATTTTTTCAATAAATGTTCTTTCTTTTATTTTTCGCGACAATCGTATAACCTGCATTGTAACAGTGCTGCCTCCGCTTACGATTTTTCCCGCCGTAAGATTTTGTTTTATCGCTCTGATAATACTTATAATATCTACTCCCGGATGAAAATAAAACCTTTTATCCTCGAAGGTCAGTACGGCTTTCTTAAATTTATACGGAACGCTGTCCGTTTCCGGAAATCTGTATTGCTCGTCTGCTGCAACCGATGCTCCGAGTAATTCGCCGTTACGATCGACAATAACCGTGCTTAACGGGCTGTTAAAAAGAGGCGAAGGCAAAATAAAAAAATAAACTGTCGATAAAATCCCGGCAATTAAAATAATTATCGTTTTTGTTCTTTTACTGAGTTTCATTAAAATCTTCTAAACTTGTAATAAACATATCAATTGTTTCGTTTGTTGTTGCCCACGAACAAACTAACCTTACAGCCGAACTGTTTTCGTCTGTTTTTTTCCAAACATAAAAATCGCATGTTTTTTGAAGATGTTTTATCAATTTGTCGGGAAAAATCGGAAATATCTGATTTGAAGACGGCGGGAACAGAAAATCGAAACCTGCCGCTTTAATGACCGAAGCCAGCTTCATTGCCGCTTTATCGGCATGTTCTCCGAGTTTAAAATACAAATCGTCTTTAAAAAATTCAGCGAATTGTATTCCTGTCAAACGACTTTTTGCAAGTAATGCGCCTTTTTGTTTCATGTAATATCTGAAATCTTCTTTCAGTTTATCTTCGGTTATTACTATTGCTTCTCCCGTAAGAGCACCGTTTTTTGTTCCTCCTATGTAAAACACGTCTGTATATTCGGCAATATCTTCCGGTTCTAAATCGCTATCGGAAGATGCAAGAGCTGCCGCCAAACGTGCACCGTCAAGATATAAAAACAGATTGTTTTTTTTACAAAAAGAATATAATGCCTTTAATTCTTCTTTTTTGTAAACAGTTCCTGTTTCGGAAGAGTTTGAGATAAAAACCGATTTAGGCATTACCATATGTTCGTCTTTATGTTCTTTTAAGACATTTTTTATATGTTCGGGAGTTAATTTTCCGTCAACAGTTTCTACAGTATTTATTTTATGTCCCGTTGCTTCAATTGCTCCCGTTTCATGAATTACGACATGTGCCGTTGATGCGGCAATAACCGATTGGTAAGATTTTAACATCGAAGAAATAACAAGCAAATTTGCTTGTGTTCCGCCGGAAACAAAATGTATATCCGCATTTTCGTTTTTTATTTTCTTTTTTATAAGTTTTTTTGCTTCGCCCGAAAAAATATCGTTTCCGTATGTTTCGGTTATTAAATTATTTGTTTCAATCAGGGCTTTAAGAATATCCGGATGCGCACCTTCCGAATAATCATTTTTTAAATTACATTTTTTCATTTTGTTTTTTTAAAAAAGTAATGCCGCATTTTTCGGTGCGGCATAAATTTACGGATAAGATATTTTATTTTTCGGTTATTATGTTTGTTTCCGGATTATATGACAATCCGAATCTGCCCAAACTTTCATGAAATTCCTTGACGGAAAGTTTTCCTGTGCGCCAAAGAGCCAGTTCTTTTTCCAAACGTTCGATTTTTACGGCTAACAGGAGCTTTTTTTCTTCGCTTATTGTATCGGTATCTTTATTTTCAGTTTTTTTCGGTTCTTCGGCAGGAATATTTTTTTTCTTTATTCCTGCGGAAGCCAATAAATTATCTAAACCGCTTTTAAAGCTCTTTTTAGCCATTTTTTAAAATTATTTTCTGAACAAAAATAAAAAATTATTCATATTATTTCCCGAATTTATCTTCCATTGCAATAATTTCATTTACTATTCTTCCGTAATCAAAAGCTCCGTTACTGTCGGGAGCATATTCGAATATGTCCTGCCCTACTGCCGGAGCTTCGGCAAGTGCAATATTTTCGCGAACTTTGGCATTTAAAACTCTGTCGTCGAAATACATTATTATTGTATCCATTACGTCTTTGTGCAAAATTTTTCTTTTATCATACATCACGGCAAAAACCGCACTTATTTCCACTTTTTCGTTTACGGTTGTTTTTATTCCGTTTACGACTTCTATTATCTTCGCCAGACCTTTAACGGCAAGAAAATGCGGTTGTATTGGTATTATAACTTCGTCTGATGCGGCAAATGCATTTAAGGTAAGCAGTCCTAAAGAAGGGGGACAATCCATTATTATATAATCGTATTCGTTTCGTAAAGGTTCTATAAGATTTGCTATATGTTTTTCGTTATCTGTTTCCGTATTAAGTTCTATTTCGGCTGCTGCAAGTTCGGTAGAAGCAGGAATAATATCAAGCCCGGGTTTTAAATTTACCGGTTTTAAAGTTTCTGTTTTTTTAACAAGTGCATCATAAACGGAATTATCTGTTTCCGAGACACCTAAACTTATGGTAAGATTGGCTTGAGGGTCTAAATCTATCAATAAAACTTTTCTGCCTTTATATGCCAAACCGGCGCCTATATTCACTACACTTGTAGTTTTGCCTACGCCGCCTTTATGATTGCTTATTGAGATAACTCTGCACATATTCGAATTATTGTTTTTGTTTTTTAATAAAATATATTATTCGCTGAAATTTGTAAAATATAAAATTAGTAAGTTTTATTTTAATTTAACTTTAAAATCGGATATTTTTTTGTAAAAATTTTGTATTTTGCAATAAAATAAAAATACAAATAATCATGATGCAGCCGACAATATTACGATTTATTTTATTCTTTTTAATCTTTAATATTATTTCTCCTGATTATATCAAGGGGCAAAATACGGCAATAGAATTATCAAAAGGTAATAAAATCAAATACCTTAAACCCGGCAGAATTATTAAAATTTATATAAACGGAGAAAAATATAAAGGTAAAACAGACAGTATTACTCCCGATAAAGTTTTTATTAACGGAACGGGATTTTCGGTTAACGAAATCGACAAAATTTCCGTAAGATACAGAGGAACAATGATTGCCGGAAGTATTACAGGCACAGCCGGAGTTGCTTTCGGCGGATTAGGTGCGGCTTTGATAATTTCCGGTTACGATTCAAACGATTTAGGAGGAGCGGTTATGGTTGCTCTCGGTATTTTCTCGGAAATAATAGCAATTCCGGCAATTATAGCAGGCAGTTCAATATTTTTTGCGGGGAAACAATATAAAAAAAGTAAAGGATGGACTTTTAAAACCGTTCAGTTAGAATAATACTCGCAATTTCAGGCATTATATATGAGTATTATTCTGTAATATAAACTGAAAATCCAATAATGAAAAAAATATTTATAATATCATTAATTGTTTTCTTGACATCAAATATATTTGCCCAATACCCAACCCCCGATGAGTATGGATTAAAACACTACTGCATAAAAGACAAAAAATTAGGAAAAGTAAATTTTTACGTTACAAAAAACGGAATAGGAAAAGAAAAGCCGTTATTAATTCTTCTTGACGGTTCAGGTAATTTACCGATATATTCGCTACTGAAAAAAGATAATGGAAGCTCAACAATTATCAGCACTGTTCCGTTCAATTACAGAAAATTATCCGAAAAATTTCACGTAGTTTTAATAAGCAAACCCGGAACACCGTTTTTAGATAGTTTAAATGTAAACTCGTTTGAACAATTTGTAGAAAAATATAAACCTTCCAAAGAATACAATGAAAAATTAAGTTTGGAATGGAGAGTAAATTCTGCAAATAAGGTAATCAAATACTTATTGAAAAAATTAAAAACAAAAAACAAAGAAGTTATTGTAATCGGATATTCGGAAGGCGGACAAGTTGTCCCGAAACTCGCTACGAAAAATAAAAGAATTACTAAAATT
>JAADDR010000092.1 GCA_013153865.1 Chlorobiota bacterium
ATTATCGATAAAAGACTTTTATGCGGTAGCTTATACGAGAAACGAAAAAATGTTTGCCGGGCTCGGAGGATCATCGGTAAGTCCGTCAAAACACTTTACCGCATACAACCTTAACCTCGAAGGAGATATAAGCAAAGATACTCTTAACTTCAACTTAATTTGGAATAATTTTAAAGATACCGCTAATTATTCGGCAGACATCTCCGGAACAGTAACGGTAAAAAAGAAAATAAACGACAAAAACGAATATACATGCAATTTTAAACAATCCGAATTAATAATTAACGATATTCCGTGGAATTTCGACAATGCAAAAATTAAAACCGATACTTCGCACATAAACATATCAAACCTGAAAATAAAACATAAAGACGAAGAAATTTATTTAGACGGTAACATTTCCCGTTACCGGGGAGATTTTCTTTTCCTGAAAATACGCAACCTTGACATGAATAACTTCCGACCGTTATTTTCCGAAGAAATAAACATAAAAGGAAAACTGAACGGAATATCTACCATAGCAAATCTATATGACCGTCCGTTAATCTTTACCAAAGATTCCGTAAGCAACTTAACGGTTAACAACATGAATTTCGGTAATCTGTATATAAAAAGCTATTGGGACGATGCAAAAAATACTATTCACGCAAATGCCTACAACCTCAAAGGCAAACGCAGAATCATGAACGACAGCATATACGGAGACTATAACCCCGAAAACAAAACTTTAAATTTCACGGCGGACATACGAAGTATGTTGCTCAAAACATTTAAAGATTACTATAAAGACCTTGTTGAATTTAACAATTCGGCTTTTTTAAGCGGTATAATAAACCTAAAAGGAAACGTAAAAAATCCGGAAATTACGGGTAATATAAAAATAAAACAAACAACCGCATATGTAAAATATCTTAACACATTCAATACGATAAACGAAATGAATCTGATTTTCGACCGTAACAACATTATCGTAAATAAAACAAAAATGCTTCCGAAAAACGGTAACGGATTTGCATACATATCCGGAAACATCCGCCACAAAAACTTCTCAAACTTTTCGTTAAACATAGACATAAATACCCAAAACTACGAAATACTCGACATAATACCCGCCGACTCGGCATATTACTACGGAAGAGCTTTTGCTACCGGAAACATAAACTTCTCAGGTCCTTTTAACAACATATTCATGGATGCAAATCTTACCACAAATAAAAATACCGATATTTTTATTCCGATTTCTTCCGACAGAATTTACACAAAAGAAACTAACTTCCTCACTTTTAAAACAGATACGATAATAAAAACAAAAAACAAAAAAAACAAACCTTCTCCGGCTGACATAAACGGTTTCGAAATGAATATGAAACTCGACATTACACCCGATGCCGAAATACAAATATTACCCGAAGAAAACACCGGCGATATTTATACGAAAGGAAGCGGAGGACTTAATCTTACATTAAACAAAAGCGGAGACTTTAACGTATTCGGAACTTACGTAATTTCAAAAGGAAATTACATTTTTAACATAGAAAACATAATAAGAAAAAACTTTAAAATACAAGACGGCAGCACAATAGAATGGTTCGGAAAACCGCAAAACGCAAGAGTAAACATAAACGCCGTTTATACTCTGTATAACATAGCATTATCGGATTTAACCCAAGACCCGGAAGAAAGAACAAGAACAAAAGTAGATTGCATTATAGAAATAACCGGAAAACTTCTTAATCCGGATTTTAAACTTAAAGTTGTTCTTCCGGAAACTCTTACCGAATATACTGCAAAACTGAACTCGCTTGCCGAAAACGAAATGAACGAGCAATTTCTGTCCTTACTGCTTTTAAGTAACTTTCAAGCTCTGCCCGGAATACGGCAAGACAATATCGGCGGCGACCAAGTTACCGGCGAAATATTATCAAAACAACTTAACTCTTTACTCAGAAAAATAAAATACGTAGATGTTAATGTCGATTACAGACTCGGTAACGCACAATATTCCGACGAATACAAAATCGGAGTAAAAAAGAGCTTCTTAAACGACCGTATAGAAGTAAGCGGAAACCTCGGAATAGGAGGAAAAGAAACACAAAATACAGATGCAAACAACTACATAGGAGAATTTGAAGTTGAAGCTAAACTGAACCCGAAAGGAACCGTAAGAGCAAAAGTTTACAACAAAGCAAACGACCGTATAGAAAACGACGGAGATTATACACAGGGTATCGGATTTATATGGAGACGCGATTTCGACAACTTTTTCGATTTCCTGCATTTCAAAAACAAAAAAGATACCGCAAAATTTTCGCCTCCGGATGTAAAAAATAAAAAAAACCGGAAAGAAAAATAAATCTTCCCGGATTTTCAGAACATAATATAAATTTAAACTAAAGCAATTCCACAACAACTGCCGATGCTCCGCCGCCGCCGTTACACAACCCGGCAACACCGTATTTACCGCCGTTTTGCTTCAAAACATTTATCAATGTTACTATTATTCGCGCTCCGGATGCTCCCAACGGATGCCCCAAAGATACTCCGCCGCCGTTTACGTTAACTTTGCTTTCGTCTAAACCCAACTCCTTAATCGCAGCCAAAGCTACAACGGAAAAAGCCTCGTTAATCTCAAAATAATCGACATCTTTCAAACTCAAACCGGCTTTTGCCAAAGCTTTCGGAACAGCTTTAGACGGTGCCGTTGTAAACCATTCCGGAGCTTGTGCCGCATCTCCGTAACCTGTTAACTTCGCTAAAGGTTTAACACCGAGTTCTTCAACTTTTTCTTTACTCATCAAAACCAAAGCCGCAGCCCCGTCGTTAATCGTAGAAGCATTCGCTGCCGTTACGGTACCGTCTTTCTCGAATACGGGTCTTAAAGCAGGAATACGATCAAATTTAACATTGTTAAATTCCTCGTCCGTATCAACAATAACTTCTCCTTTTCTTGTTTTAACCGTTACAGAAACTATCTCGTCTTTAAATTTACCGCTTTCCGAAGCACTCGCCGAGCGCTTATACGACTGAACGGCATAGCGATCCTGCTCCTCGCGATTTATTTTCAACTCCCTCGCACATAACTCGGCGGCACTGCCCATATGATAATTATTATAAACATCCCACAAGCCGTCTTTTACCATTCCGTCAATTAATTTGCCGTCTCCGAGTTTAATACCCGTTCGCATTCCGGCAACATAATGAGGAACATTAGACATACTCTCCATACCGCCGGCAACAACAACCTCATTATCTCCGGCAATAATGGTTTGTGCTCCAATCATTACGGCTTTCATCCCCGAAGAACATACTTTATTAACTGTAGTACACGGTATCTTATCGGGCAACCCGGCAAATAAAGCCGCCTGTCTGGCAGGTGCCTGACCCAAATTGGCGGAAAGCACATTGCCCATAAATACTTCATCTATTATTTCCGGATTTATTCCGGCTTTTTCTACGGCACCTTTTACGGCTGCCGCACCTAATTGCGTAGCGGACAAACTCGACAAAGACCCTCCGAAACTTCCCAACGGCGTCCTTACCGCCGAAACAATATATACATCTTTCATTTTTTTATTGTTTATGTTAGTTAAATAAATCTTTTTTATCTGAAGCGAAAATAACTAAATTTTCCCTAAAAAGGAAAATAATATTCATTACGGATAAAACCGTTTACCAAAAATAAAATTTTCATGTTTTTTTTATTACTTTTGTTTTTCGGTAAACCTTAAAAAATTATTAATGAATACATTTGTCGAAATTATAAAATATACTGCTCCTCTTATTATATTGCTTATTTCAGTTATGATGATTTTAAATCATTTTGCAAAAAGAGAAAAAGAAAAACTGAGATACGACATCATAAAAGAAAGTAACAAAATAATAACCCCGATAAGACTGCAAGCATACGAGAGAATTATACTTTTTCTCGAACGCATACGCCCGGATAACATGGCTTTAAGAATAACACGCCCCAATATGACGGCTAAACAACTGCAAATAAAAATGCTGTCAACTTTAAGAAACGAATTCAACCACAATCTGTCTCAACAATTGTATATTTCGGACGAAGCATGGGCTGCAACCGTATATGCCAAAGAACAAATAGTAGGGCTCATAAACCTTACGGGAACAAAAGTTGACCCGGAAACCGTTTCTACCGCTTTTACGGCAAAACTTATAGAACAATATAACGAAACCGGCAACAAACCGGTAGAAACAGCCGTTGCTGTAATAAAAAGAGAAGCCGCCGCTTTTTTCGGTATATAAAAAACATCAAACAAAAACTTCAAGCAAACTGCTCTCAACTTCAGGCACCAAACGTATATGTTTTAATACGGCAGGCAATAAAATTGTTTCGCCCGAAGTAACCGTCACAAAATCATTATCCGAATAATACAACTTGAACGTGCCGCCGATACATATATAAATTACAAAACTGTCGATATCGGAATAATCTCTTTCCGTTATCCTATCAAACCTTAAAGAATTTACCGTAAAATATTGAGACGACAAACAACCGACAAAAATATTTTTCTCGGAATTACAATTTAATTTACCGGTATCGCAAGCGGATAAATCCGCAACATCTAAAGCTTCTTCTATATGCAAACTTCTCGGTTTCCCGTCAAGCCCCTTACGGTTCCAATCATATAAACGATACGTAACATCCGAAGGTTGTTGAATCTCTGCAAGTAAAACACCTTTTTTAAGGGCATGAATTCTGCCCGCGGGAATATAAAAAACATCTCCGCTGCTTACCCTAACGGTATTAAGAACAGTTTCCAACCTGTTTTCCGCAAGCAACCGTCTGAACATATCTTCGGAAACATCTTCTCTTAATCCCGATATTAATTCCGCATCTTCATCGGCTTTAATAACATACCAAAGTTCGTGCTTACCGCTTTTACCGTGTTTTCGTTTTGCGGTATAATCATCCGGGTGAACCTGAACCGATAAATCGTCCGCGGCATCAATAAATTTTATCAACAAAGGAAACTCGTTTCCGAACTTTTCATAAACCTTACTTCCCGTAAAATCAGACTTATAGCGTTTAATCAAATCCGATAACGTTAACCCGGAAAATATCCCTTCGGAAACAACTGACTCAGACTCCGGCAAATCGGAAATTTCCCAACTCTCCCCCGTTTTATCTCCGTAACAGGGCTTATTTAAGTAATCTCTCAAACCGGAACCGCCCCAAACCTTTTCTTTAAATACAGGACGAAATTTAAGCGGGTAAAACATTTTTTCGGGCTAAAATAACAATTTTAGCTTTTAAAAGATTCGTATTATAAAAAGTTTTATATTATTTTACATTTTTTATTATCTTTGTTAAATACATCTTATTCTTTTTTAATAACCGGCTAATATTAAAAAATACAATCTCAATGAATTTTTTTCAAAATATCAGTATCAAATCCGGATTTAATATTATATCGACAACCGTAATTATTCTTACAATCTTTATTATTACATTTTTTATCGTAACGGTAAACAAAATAAACCGGTATAACGAATATTACAGGCAAACGGATCGTTTAAAAATTTACAACCTCAATTTAAAACAATACGAACTTCAATTCCTGTTAAACTACGATAACGACATAGATTTTTTCATATCCGAAAAGAATAAATACATAGACAAATTCGAAAAAACATCAGAAGCATTTTCAAACCTTGACCAAACATTAATCGACAATCCGGTTTCCAAAGAATCATCCCTTAAAAACAATATACTTAAAATAGAAACAATTCGCGAAGCATATACTGAAACTTTTTTTGACCTTGCACATAAAATCTTCGTAAGAGGCAATATCTCTTCCGGAATTATCGGAGACCTTACCGAAAGCAGACAAAAAATAATAAAATTCGACATGTCGCCCGGAACAAAAGCCGTTATTTCGGAAATGATTTTGCTGACAGACAATTATATGATATCTAAAGACGAAAAAAATTATACCGCCTTTCTAAAACAATATAATAAAATCGCACAACATACCGCAAACGACAGCACGGAAACAGGCAAAACTCCGCTGTCATCTTTCGAAAAAGTTCTGCAGGCATATAAAACAAACTTTACCGCACTGGTAAAAATAAATAAACTGATAGGATTAAAACCCGACGAAGGACTCACCGGAAAACTGAAAATCCAAAGCCGGGCATTAGAACCCGAAATCGAAAAACTTTCGGAGAAACTTTCTGAATTTAAACAATCCGCCCAAAACCGAGCAATATATTCGGTTATAATATTTTTTGTATTAATAGGATTACTGTTTCTTATACTTTTTAAACGCTTTTCAGACTCGGTGGTAAAACCGCTTAACACAATAAAAAATTATATCAAACCGCTAAGTCTCGGTATTTTCCCGTCAGAAAAACTTAATATCCCCGGAAATAACGAAATATCCTCCATTTCAGATTACACAAATAATCTTATAAGCGGATTGGAAAGAACAACCGAATTTGCACAACAAATAGGAAAAGGAAATTACGATATCGAATATAAACCTCTCAGCAACGACGATGCACTCGGTAACGCTTTACTCGAGATGAAAGAAAATATTATAATTTCCGCAAAAGAAGAAGAAAAAAGAAAACGCGAAGACGAAATAAGAACATGGACTAACGAAGGACTGACAAAATTCAACGATATACTCAGACAAACACAAGGCAATATCGAAAAAATGTCTTCAAGAGTAATATCCGAACTGGTAAAATTCATAAACGCAAACCAAGGCGGAATGTTCGTCTTTAACGAAAATGAAGAAGATCGATATTTAGAACTTACAGCCGCATATGCATACGGAAAAGAAAAAAAGAAGAAAAAAATAATTTATCCCGGAGAAGGATTGGTAGGAATGGTAGCAGCAGAGAAAAAAACCGTTTACATGACCGAAATACCGGAAACATACATTACCATAACATCCGGATTGGGCGAAGCCGTGCCCGGAAGCTTGCTTATCGTTCCCATGATTACCGAAGACGAAATTATCGGAGTAATAGAGCTTGCATCTTTCAACGAAATGGAAAAACACGAAATTAATTTTGTCGAAATTCTCTCCGAAACCGTTGCCTCATCACTGTCAATAACCAGAATTAACCAAAAAACCGCCGTGCTTCTCGAACAATCTCAAAAACAAGCAGAGCTGATGAAAATTCAAGAAGAAGAAATGCGGCAAAATTTCGAAGAACTCCGACAAGCCCAAGAAGACTCGGCGCAAAAAGCCGCACAAATGGCAAGTATTCTCGCAGCCATAGATACATCCTCACTCGTAACGGAAATAGACCTGAACGGAAGAATAATATCCGTAAACCAAAGTCTTACTGACTTACTTAAAATACAAGAAAAAGACATTACGGGAAAAACTCTTAAAGAATTTATAAATGCAGAAAACGACGAAGAGTTTAACACATTTTGGCAAAAACTTATAAACGGACAAAGCGTAAGACGAAACGAGCACATAAAAATAAACAACAACGATTTTTGGCTGAGTACGGTATATGCACCTATTATAGACGACTCCGGAAAAATCCTATACATACTCTCGATAGGCAGCGATTTAAGCGAATCTAAAAAACTCGAACAAGAACTTAAAGAACAAGAAAGCAAACTGAGAAAAAATCTCGAAGAAATAGAAAAAGCACACCAAGAAGCCGAACGCAAACAACATATACTCGAGAACACTAACGAAATGCTTAAAGCAAACGAAAAAACTTTGCAAAGCGCCGTAGAAAATGCAATGAAACAAAGAAAAGAGCTGGCAAAACGAATAGATGAAATAGCAGAAAAAGAAGCCGAAACAAAAAGCTGGCTCGAAGGCATAAACCATACAAACATTGTTGCAGAATTTGACTTAAACGGTAAAATAATATCCGTAAACAATATATTCGAACAAATAACCGGATACTCGGAAAAAGAATTAAAATCAAAAAGTCACGACATTTTAGTTAATCAAAAAGAAGCCCGAAGCGAAAACTATAAAAAAAGATGGGAAAAATTGCGTTCGGGAATACATGTAAGCGGAACATTCAAATTCCTGAGCAAAAAGAAAGAACCTGTTTACATACAAGGAACATACACCGCAATAAAAGACCATAAAGGAAATACAAAAAAAATATATCTGGTAGGTTTCGATACAACGGATTTAATAAAACGCTCGGAAGAACTTAAAGCAAGAGAAACCGAATTATATTTCCAAATAGAAGATATGAAACTGCTTCAGGAACAATCATTAAAACAAGAAGAAGAACTTACTCTTAAAGCTATAGAAACAGCCGAAAGCGAAGCTGTATCAAAAAGTCGTGCGGAAAGTATAAACAAAACCAATATAGTTGCCGAATTTGATACCGACGGAAACGTATTGTTTATAAACGAAATTTTTACCGAACTGCTCGGATACTCAAAAAAAGACATTATAGGTAAAAATCACAAAATATTCATAACCCCCGACTTTGCACAATCGCAAGAATATAAAGATGCATGGAAAGAACTGATTAACGGAAAACACATAAACAAAACATTTATATTCCTTACAAAAAACAAAGAAAAAATTTTTGTAAGAGGAACATACAGCCCCATTAAAAACGCACACGGTAAAACAATAAAAATAATACTCACGGGGTTCGACACAACAGAACTTATTAAAAGAACCGAAGAACTTAAAGCAAGAGAAACCGAGCTTAAATTCAAACTCGAAGAACTCAAAGAACTGGAAGAAAAACTTAAAAACAAAAAATAATATTTATTTATTGTATAAAAATAAATACTTTACGTAATAATTTTATACCGCAAATATTTTCTTTTACAATTTTTTTCGCGTAAATTTACATAGATTAAAATTAACCCTGTTGTTTATTTTAATTTAAGCAAAACTTTTTTACACCGTAAAACAATATTTAATCGTGAAAAAATCAATATCAACAAAAACAGCAGCCGTCATTCTGATAATTTCGATATTTACCGTAATATCGGGATATGCACAAACAAAACAAATATCCGGAAAAATAATCGATGCGACAACAAAAAAACCCCTCCCGTTTGTTTCCGTTATAATAAGCGGAACAAACATCGGAACAGTTACAAATACGCAAGGCGAATTTAAAATAAATTTTAACGACAGTCTTAAACACCGAAACCTGCAATTAAGATATATCGGATATAAAAATAAAAACATTCCGATTGACGATATAAAAGAAAATTACCTTAAAATAAAACTAAACCCGTCGAGCGTAAAAATAGACGAAATTGTAGTAAGACCGGACAACCCAAAAGAACTTTTCAGAAAAGTATTAAATAAAATACCCGAAAACTATACCGAAAAACCGAATAAAGAAATAGGATTTTACAGAGAATACATAAAAAAAAGAAAAAAATACGTATCAATATCCGAAGCAGCGGTAGAAATATACAAAGCACCGTATAACAAACCCTACGCATACGATATGGTAAAACTTTACAAAGGACATAAAAGCGCAAACGTAAAATCTCAAGATACCGTCATATTAAAACTTAAAGGCGGACCGAAAACAGCTTTATTGCTCGATATAGCCAAAAATCCGGACATACTGTTCGGTGATTTGGACCAATACGATTTTTCCGTTAATAACGTAATAAACATAAACGACAAACTTAATTACGTTATAGAATTTAAGCAAAAACCCGGCAGCGACATTGCTCTCTACAACGGAAAAATATACGTAAACGTTAAAAACCTTGCCGTAACGGGAGCAAAATTCAGTCTTAATTTAGAAAACAAAACCGAAGCAAGCAGAGTTTTTGTAAGAAAAAAATCTCCCGGAATAACCGTTACACCCGAAAAAACCGATTATATAGTTTCGTATATCGAAAATAACGGAAAATATTATTTTTATCATGCAAGAGGAGAAATATCCTTTAAAGTAAAACGAAAAAGAAAACCTTTTAAATCCGTTTACACCGTAATGACTGAAATTGCAATTACCGACAGAACAGACAAAAACGTAAAAAAAATACCGCGAAACGAACAACTCAAAGGAAACATTATTTTCGAAGAAAAAGTTTATCCTTTTGCCGACCCGGATTTCTGGGGCTCGTATAACATAATAAAACCCGAAGAATCAATTGAAAAAGCAATAAAAAAATACGGCGTAAAATTGCAAATAAAAGACAATGCCGAATAAAAGTTTCCGATACTCAATTTTTAAAACATAAGAAAATCTTACTTGTCTTTTCGGTCTGCTCTTTTACGTTCGTGTTCGTCTAAAATAATCTTTCGCAAACGTATTGATTTCGGCGTAACTTCTATATACTCGTCTTTCTTAATATATTCCATACATTGTTCAAGCGAGAACTTAACGGCGGGTGCTATTGATGTTTTATCGTCCGAACCCGAAGCACGCATATTCGTAAGTTTTTTTGTTTTGGTAATATTTACCAGAATATCGTCTTCGCGCGTATTCTCGCCTATTACCTGCCCGGCGTAAACCTCTTCGCCCGGATCTACGAAAAATCTTCCTCTGTCCTGCAACTTATCTATGGCATAAGGTATTGCCGTTCCGGTATGCATAGAAATAAGCGAACCTTTTTTACGGGTTTCTATATCGCCCGCCCAAGGTTCGTATGCCTTAAAACGATGTGCCGAAATTGCTTCGCCTTCGCTTACGGTAAGCAATGTATTTGCCATACCGATTAAACCGCGCGCAGGTATCGAAAACTCCAAATGAACACGGTCGTTTTTTGTTTCCATTTTCAGCATTTCGCCTTTTCGCCGGGTAACAATTTCTATAACTTTTCCGGAAAACTCTTCCGGAACTTGTATGGTAAGCAATTCAACCGGCTCGTGTTTTACACCGTTAATTTCTTTGATTAAAACCTGCGGTTGCCCGAGCTGAAATTCATATCCTTCGCGACGCATTGTTTCTACCAATATCGACAAATGCAAAATGCCCCGCCCGTAAACGAGAAACTTGTCGGCAGAATCGGTTTCTTCAACGCGCAAAGCCAGATTTTTTTCGGTTTCTTTAAACAACCTGTCTCTTAAATGCCTCGAAGTTACAAATTTACCCTCTTTACCGAAAAACGGCGAATTGTTAATGGTAAACAGCATACTCATTGTAGGTTCGTCAACTTTAAGAAATTTTAACCCCTCCGGATTTTCGAAATCGGCAAAAGTATCTCCTATTTCAAAATTTTCGGGTCCGAGAACGGCACATATCTCTCCGGCAAAAATCTTTCTTCTTTTTACTTTTTCTTTTCCCAATCCTTCAAAAACATAAAGTTCTTTTATTTCCGATTTTTCGATTTTTCCGTCTTTTTTAACTACCGATATTTTTTGTCCGGGTTCAATACTTCCTCTCACTATTCTGCCTACCGCTATTCTTCCCAAATACGACGAATAATCCAACGAGGTTACCTGCATTTGAAGAGTGCCTTCTTTTTGTTCCGGCGCCGGAATATGCTCAACTATAACATCCAACAAATAACTTACGTCTTTTGCCGGTTTTTTCCAATCGTCCGACATCCAACCTTGTTTTGAAGAACCGTAAACCACCGGAAAATCAAGTTGTTCTTCGGTTGCGTTAAGAGTAAACATCAAATCGAATACGTCTTCGTAAACTTCTTCGGGCATGCAATTAGGTTTGTCAACTTTGTTTATTACAACAACGGGTTTAAGCCCTAATTCCAGAGCTTTTTGTAATACAAAGCGTGTCTGCGGCATAGGTCCTTCAAAAGCATCAACCAGCAACAATACACCGTCTGCCATATTCAGCACTCTTTCAACCTCCCCGCCGAAATCGGAGTGTCCGGGTGTGTCTATTATATTAATCTTTACGTCCTTATATCTTACCGAAACATTTTTTGAAAGAATGGTAATACCTCTTTCTCTTTCCAAATCGTTCGAATCGAGAATAAGATCTTTTACTTCCTGATTGTCTCTGAATAATTTAACTTGATGTAATATCCGGTCAACCAAAGTGGTTTTTCCGTGGTCAACGTGAGCAATAATTGCTATATTTCTTAAATTTTGCATTTTTTGAAATTAAAAAGTTTGCAAATGTAAGATTAGAATTTATACAAACAAAAAAAGAGACCGTAAAGTCCCTTTTTTATTTCAAAATATTTATCACTTTTATTTTATAATTTCCGTCCAACCGAAAATATCTTCTTCGTCGCCGGTTTGTATTGCAAGTAATTTTTTATAAAGTTTTGTCGAAATTTCTCCCGGAGCGTTTTTAAATTCGTAAACTTTTCCTGTTGTATCGTCAACTATTTTTCCTATCGGAGTTATTACGGCAGCCGTTCCGCATGCGCCCGCTTCGTCGAAAGTTTCGAGTTCTTCGAGTTCTACTTTTCTTCTTTCGGTTTTCAGACCGAGATGTTCGGCTAATCGCAATAAACTTTTATTGGTAATCGACGGCAAAATAGAGTCCGATTTCGGCGTAATGTAAGTATTGTTTTTTATGCCGAAGAAGTTTGCCGGTCCGCATTCGTCGATATATTTTTTTTCTTTTGCGTCAAGATAAAGAACGCTGGCATAACCTTCGTCGTGTGCTTTTTTCATTGAGGTAAGACTTGCGGCATAATTTCCTCCCACTTTGTATTTTCCGGTTCCCAAAGGTGCCGCTCTGTCGTATTCTCTGGTTATAAGCATGGAAACGGGCTTAAATCCTTCTTTAAAATACGGTCCTACCGGTGTTACGAAAATTACGAAAAGATATTCTTCGGCGGGTTTTACGCCTACTTGCGGTCCGGTACCGAATAAAACCGGGCGGATATACAAAGATGCTCCCGTTCCGTAAGGGGGTATGTATTTTTTATTTTTTCTGATAACTTTTTTAAGCATTTTTTTAAATAATTCTTTGGGCGGAGGAGCCATAAGTATTCCGTTTGCCGAATTAATAAGTCGTTCGGCATTGTCTTCCCATCTGAATAATCTTACTTTTCCGTCTTTACCCGTAAATGCTTTAAGTCCTTCGAATGCCTGTTGCCCGTAATGCAATGCTGTTGCCGCCATGTGTATCGGAATATATTCCGAAGACGAGACTTCTATTTGCCCCCACTTTCCGTTTCGGTAATAACATCTTACGTTATAATCCGTTTTCATGTAACCGAAAGACAAGTCTTTCCAATTTATATTTTCCATTATGTGATATTTTACTGTTAAAATTTAATTCTTCAAAAATATAAAATTTTCTGCCTCCGAAAGAATGTTATAAAACAAAAAAGAGGACAATACAGCCCTCTTTTTCTATTATTCGTCGTCCGTAATCAGCGACTTTATTCGTTTAATTTGTTCTTCTTTGTTAACTTTACGCATTCGTCTTGCTGTTTCAGTAAAATATTGATGTGCGGTCAAGAATTTTACCTGCAGTTTGTTCCAATCGTTAAACGAACCTATAAGTCCCTGCACTTTAAGTTCTTGATACAAAGAGTCCGAAACAGGCACCATATCTCGTCTTCCGAGATAATCCAAATCGGCATCGGCAATTATTTTTTGTAAAAGTGTTTTGGGTTGAGGCGGCAGTTTTGTTGCCATTATAATTCCTTTTATGGTTTCTATTTGTTCGGGGTCGTATCCGAACTTGGGAAGTATTTCTTCGGCATATTTGCAACTTCTTTCTTCGTGATCCACGGCTCCTTCGATTTGTCCCATGTCGTGAAACAATGCGGCGGTTTTTAACAGCAACATTTCTTCTTCGCTTACGCCTTCGCCGTATCCTATTATCTCCACGCCGATTGTAACATCAATTGTATGCTTGTAATTATGATAATACAAATGTTTGGGTAATTCTCTTTCGAGTCTGTCCAGAATATAATCGTTTAAATCTTCAAACTTTACCATCTGGAACTTTGTTTTAAATGCTTTGTTGGGTTTTTTGCCTTCTCCGTTTTCCGATAAATCGGGACGGTATCCTTTAACAATGTAAACAGGAACGTCTCCTTTGTATTTAACCGGCATTTTCAAACGAAATTCGCATGCAAAAAAGTCTTTTATAAATTCGTAAGTCATTCCCGAAACGCTTATTTCCGAAGGGTTACAAACCGATTCTATTCTGCTTGCTATATTTGCGGTATCGCCTTTTATGTCGTAAGATATTTTTTTCTTTCCGGAAATTGTTGCCGTAACGGGTCCGGTATGCACCCCGAAAGTTAAATCCCAAATTTTACGATTGTTTTTTTGTGACTCTGCTTGCAATTGCTTTAAATAATTTTGCATTTCGAGTGCCGCCATAATTACTTCTATGGGATTTGTTCTGTTCTTTTTCGGAATACCTCCTGCACACATATAAGTATCGCCTATCGATTTAACTTTTTGTAAATTATTGGCTTCTACGACTTCGTCGAATTTAAAAAAGAAATTATCCAGTTCGTCTATTAATGCCTCGGCGTTTTGTTCACTCGACAATCGGGTAAATCCTTTTATGTCGGAAAACATTACGGTAACCATTTTATAACGCAAAGACTTCGTTTTTTTCTCTTTAAGGTTTAATTGTTTTTTTGTATCGGCAGGTAAAAAAGACAACATTTCTTTTTGTCTGTCGTTTTCTTCTATAAGCTGTTCGTTTTGTTCGGCTAATTCTGAATTTAACTTTTCCAGAGCTTCTATTCTTTCTTTAAGAACCTGTATCTCTTTTCGCAATTTTTTTGAATCTTCGGTATTGCTCATTTTGATTCTGTTTTTTAAATTCGGAACGGTAAAAATAAATAAAAAACAAGATTAAATTTACATATATATCAATTTTTTGATAAAATATTGAAATTCTTGATTAATATGAAAATAATTATTAAATTTGAAACTTAATATCAATAATCATAAGGTTATGAGTAATAACAGACCGATAGTAATTCCCTGGGACTTTTCGGAATTAGCGGAATTTGCTTTACAACACGGAGAAAAAATTGCAAAAATTGTTAATTGCGATATTGTTCTTCTTCATATAGTAAAAAGAAAATCCGATATAGATTCGGCAACGGAAAAAATGACTGAAGCCGTTGAAGAACATTTTAAAAAATACGGCATAAAACCGCGATTTATAATAACGGAAGGCAGTATTTTTACCGATATAAATAAAATAATAGAACAGGAAAATGCTCTTTTTGCCGTAATGGGAACTCACGGCATTAAAGGAATGCAAAAATTTACGGGAAGTTGGGCTTTAAAAGTTATTATAGGATCCGAAGCTCCTTTTATAGTCGTTCAAGATTCTCCGAAATCAGACAAAATGAGCAATATTGTTTTTCCGGTTGATTTTAAATTCTCGGAAAAAGAAAAACTTGTTTGGGCCGATTTCTTGCATAAATATTTTAAATGTAAGTTTCACCTGTGCTATATAGAATCATCAGACCCTCTTTTTAAAAAGAAAATTGCGGCAAACATGATTACGGCAAAAAAATTCCTTTCGGAGAAAAATGTTGATTTCGAAGTTGTTAAATTAAACGGTAAAAGTTTGGCGGACGAAAGTATTAATTATGCCGACAAAATAAACGCCGATTTAATAATGATAACAACAACTAAAAATATAAGTCTTCATGATTATATGCTCGGAGCATCGGAACAAAAAATGATTGCCAACGAGAAAAAAATACCGGTAATGACAATAAACCCCAGAAAAGACCTTACTAAATTCAAAGGTTTTAATTAACAACCGGTTAAATATTTTAAGATACCAGAAAAAAACAGTTTCGGTTTAAAATTGAAAC
>JAADDR010000153.1 GCA_013153865.1 Chlorobiota bacterium
CTCACTGCTGCCTCCCGTAGGAGTCTGGTCCGTGTCTCAGTACCAGTGTGGGGGACCATCCTTTAAGACCCCCTAAGCATCATAGCCAATACGGTGAGCCGTTACCTCACCGTCAAGCTAATGCTACGCATGCCCATCCATAACCGTCGGAACTTTAAGATCGGAGAGATGCCTCTCCGAAATATTATCGAGCATTAATCCGAATTTCTCCGGGCTATTCTCGAGTTATGGGTAGGTTGCATACGCGTTACGCACCCGTTCGCCGGTCGTCGCCCGGTGCAAGCACCGTCGTTACCCCTCGACTTGCATGTGTTAAGCCTGCCGCTAGCGTTCATCCTGAGCCAGGATCAAACTCTTCGTTGTAAAATAATTTTGATTCTTTTAAGCTCAAGATTTATTCCGTTAAAGTAATTGACAAGTTTCTTGTAAAACCTTAACCTTTCAATATTTTCAAAGAACTTTTTTCTATATTTTAAAAAGGATTGCAAAGATAAAAACTCTTTATTCGTTTGCAAAACTTTTTTTAACTTTTTTAAAACTTTTTTCTTTCGCCTCGTGTCTTCTTTTTTGCTCGTTTCAAAAGCGGATGCAAAGGAAACAACTTTTATTTTATCTGCAAAACTTTTTTTCAACTTTTTTAAAACTTTTTTCTTTCGCCTCGTATCTTCTTTTTTTGCTCGTTTCAAAAGCGGATGCAAAGGAAATAACTTTTATTTTATCCGCAAAACTTTTTTCAACTTTTTTAAAACTTTTTTCTTTTGCCTCGTGTCTTCTTTTTTGCTCGTTTCAAAAGCGGATGCAAAGGAAATAACTTTTATTTTATCTGCAAAATATATTTTTTATTTTTTACGTCTCGACAAAATGTTAATAATCAGGTATATACATTATAAAAGGTTGTTTACCTGTTGTTATTATATATATTAGTGCAGGTTTCCTATTTTATTTTCTACTTCGTTTAATATTTCACATGATTTCACAAGTTCTTTCATTTTAGTGTGATCTTTATATAAAGGTCTGTCTATATCAAGGAAATCAACATGTTTGCGTATAATTTTTTTGGCTTCGGTTACTCCTTTTCCGAATTTATAGTTTCTGAAGTCCAATGCCTGAGCTGCAGCCATAAACTCTATACCCAGTATTCCGTATGCATTATCCAGTATTTGGAAGTTTTTAATTGCGGTATTCATTCCCATTGAAACAAAGTCTTCTTGGTCTGCTGCTGCCGGAATTGAGAGTATGCTTGCCGGAGCCGAAAGTATTCGTTGTTCGGTAATTTGCATATCGGCGGTATATTGGCTGAGCATCAGTCCGGAGAACATTCCTGCTCCTTTTGTAAGGAATGCCGGCAGACCTGCATTTAAAGCGGGGTTGTTCAGTCTGTTCATTCGCCTTTCCGATAAAACGGATACCATTGTTATTGCAGTTCCCGCCATATCCATTGGTAATGCTACCGGTGTTCCTTGAAAATTAGCTCCTGAGAGTTGTAAGTTTTCTTCAGGGAAGAATATAGGGTTATCTCCTACTCCGTTTAATTCTATTTCTACCTGAGAACGGGCATAAGCGAGTGCATCTCGTGCTGCTCCTATTACTTGAGGCGTAGAACGCATGGAGTAAGCATCTTGTACTTTATGTTTTATTTTTCCGTTTTTCAGGTCTCCGCCGTCCATAAGTTTGCTTATGGCTTCAGCACTTTTTACGGCACCTTTAAATCCTCTTACTTCGTGTAATTTTGCGTTGTAAGGTCCCGGGTTTGCTTTAAGGGCTTCGAGAGACATTGCCGCTGCAATTTCGGCTTGTTTAAGCCATCTTTCCGCATCGTAAATAAATATTGCACTCATAGCCGTAAGTACGTTTGAGCCGTTAATTGTGCCCAGACCGTCGCGAGCTTTAAGTCCGGGTATTTTTATTCCGGCTTTTTGCATTGCTTCTTTTCCGGACATTAATTCGCCTTTATAATATGCTTCGCCTTCTCCAAGCATCAATAAAGCTATTTGCGACATTGGGGCTAAATCGCCGGATGCTCCTACGGAGCCTTTTTGGCAAACGTAAGGTGTTACGCCTTTATTGAGCATTTCAACAAGTGTAAGCGTAATTTCCGGGCGAATTCCCGAATTTCCGTGTGCATGTACGTTTATTCTCCCGAGCATTGCCGCACGTACGTATTCTACAGGCATAGGGTCTCCTATTCCTGCAGAATGGTTATAAATCAGGTATTTTTGAAACTCTTTTACTTGTTCGTCGGTTAATACGGTTTCGGAAAATTCGCCTATTCCGGTATTTACTCCGTACATTATTTCTTTTGCTTCGATTTTTTTCTCAAGCATTGCTCTGCAAGTTTTAATTCGCTGCAAAGCATCCGGATCGAGTTCTACTTTTTCGTTATAACGGGCAACGTTAACAACATCTTCTACGGTTAAGCCCGCTCCTTTTATTATATATGTCATTTTTTTGAATTATTTGATTTAAAATTTGTGATTTGAATAAAATATTGTCGGCAATTTATAATAATCAGGGATAGCGAACGTTTCCGGGTTTGCTTTTATATCTGCTTATATATCTGAACATTATTTTCCGGTGCTTAGTTTGATATTATTAGATTGAGATTTGGCAATAAGTTGCTTAGTTTCGGGGTTGTAAATTTTGCATTCGGTATTTATAATGTTTTTTCCTTTACGGATAATTTGTGCTTCGGCAATTACTTTTTTTCCTTCTTTAGCTCCCGATAAAAAATCGGTATATAAATTAACACTCGGATAGAAATCCGGTAAGTCCAGTGTTGCTATGGTTGCACCTATCATCTCATCGGCAATCAGTGTAATCATTCCTCCGTGAAGCATTCCCGCGGGATTTGTCATTTCTTTTCTTATCGTAAACTCGGCTTTTAAATGTCCTTCTTCGACATGCAACAAAACCGGTTTTAACCATAAACCTGCCGGAGAGGGTGAGTCTTTAAGTTCTTTGCCGATTTGTGTTCTGAATAATGCTACAATTTTGTTCATTTTATCTTTATAAATTTTCTTGTTGCCGTTTTGTTATCGGAAGTATTAATTTTCAGAATGTAAAAACCTTCGGGGTATTGGCTTACGTCAATTTCGGATTTATCGTCGGCTATTTTATATCTGCGAATAAACTTTCCTTCCGAAGAAAAAATATCCGCCGTTCCGGATTCAAGACTTTTCCATGCTAATATTAATATTTTTTTAACGGGATTGGGATATAAAAAAAGATTATCGGGTAATTCAGGTTTTTCGGGTTTAAATTCAGACCAAAAAAATATATTTTTATATATTTTATTCCATATTTGATTATCCGTATCTCTTTGCAGAAACAAAACCGAAGCAAGTTTATCATATATATATGTGTATTCATATTTATAAGAATATATCCATTCGTTTTTA
>JAADDR010000169.1 GCA_013153865.1 Chlorobiota bacterium
TTCTTCGTTACCTTCTTTTTTTGCGTTTTTATATGCTGCTAAAGCGTCTATGGCTGTTTTTCCGCGTTGTATTTTTTCTTTGTAAGAGATTATTCCTTGTTCTTCGTTTCCGCGAACTAAATCTTGTATTCCCGGAACAAATGCGTCGAAATCTCCGAAAGCGAGATACGAAAGCATTTTTGGTATTTTAATTTCGAATGCAAGGTTTTCTCGTGCGGGGTGTTCTTTGTCTTTTTTACCGCCGAAAACTCCTACGGCAACAAGCGGAGCTCCGTTTTGTCCTTCATATAATCCTTCCATTGCCGCAAGTTTCATGGGTTGATATTTTGCAACAACTTTTGCGGAACCGTCGCCGGTATATCCTGCAAAAAGTATGGAGAAGAAACCGAATACGGAAGCAAGCAAAATACTTTTTTTAGCCAGTGCCTGTTGTTTGTTTTTAAGCAGAAACCAAGCGCTTATTCCTATAACGAAAATTGATGCCAGAACATAAGCCGACGTAATTGTGTGTAAAAATTTGTTTACGGCTGCGGGGTTGAACATTACTTCCCAGAAATCGGTCATTTCGTTTCTGACCGTATCCGGATTAAATTCCATTCCTACGGGATTTTGCATCCATCCGTTTGCAATTAAAATCCAAAGTGCCGACAGATTAGAGCCGATTGCTACAAGCCAGGAAGATGCCAGGTGAAATTTTTTGCTGACTTTTTCCCAACCGAAAAACATAACCGCTATAAAAGTAGATTCCATAAAGAATGCCATAATACCTTCTATAGCTAAAGGTGCTCCGAAGATGTCTCCTACAAACCAAGAATAATTAGACCAGTTTGTTCCGAATTCAAATTCGAGGATGATACCGGTTGCCACACCTATGGCAAAGTTAATCCCGAATAATTTCATCCAGAATTTTGTAATGCGTTTCCATTCCGGATTGCCGGTTTTAACGTAAATTGTTTCCATCATGGCAATGATGAACGATAAGCCGAGGGTAAGAGGAACGAAAATCCAATGATACAATGCAGTCAGGGCAAACTGCGCTCTCGACCAATCAACCAATCCCCAATCAATATGTTCCATAAATTTTACTTTTTAATTGTGATTAATTGTTTTGATACATATTCGCTTTTTTCCTTGTCGGTTTTTCCTTTTGTTCCCAAAAAGTCTTGAAAGAAAAATACTTTTAATACGGCAAACATTATAATCAGTTTTATTATAATAATAGTCCATGCTCTTTTGCCGTATTCGGGCATGTTTTTAAATCCTTCGATGTAGAAATTCCAAATATTTTTCAGAATTTTTATCATTATCTGTTTTTTTGATTTTCGGATGTAATTATATTTTTTCTTTCTTTTTTGTGTTCGCTGTTAAAGATATACTGTTTTATAGAATCTTAATTTATAATTATTTTACGAGAGCACAAGATACAAAAAAAAATAAAAAATAAAATATAAATTTATCTTTTTTTAATTATTTCAGATGTTTTTTGCCGTGTTGTAAGCCGTTAAAATCGCATCTTGAGCTTTTGCCGGTTTTACTGCGTCGCCGATTACATACATTTTAATTTTTCCGTTTAATTCTTCGGCTAATTTGTTGTTGCTTTTCATACCTGCGGTAACGACAATATGGTCGATGTCATTAAGTTCGATTTTTTCTTCTCCTTCGATTAATACGGTTTTTCCGTTGTTTTTTACTTCGGTAACTTTATATTTTGTATAAATTTTTACTCCTTTTTTGTTGAGTTTTCCCAAAGTCATTTTTCGTTCTATCATTTCCATTCCGCGAGCAATTTCATCAAGCATCTCGACTATAATTACTTCATTGTCGGCGTCTGTCAGTTTGCTTGCCGTTTCAATACCTATTAATCCGCCTCCTATGATTACGATTTTTTTATTTTTCGGTAAATTTTCATCTTCCAAAAATTCCGTCCAAAAATATTTGTCGAGTCCTTTTATCGGCGGTTTTACCGGTTCGGCTCCGGTTGCGATAACAACTTCGTCGTAATTTCCCGAAAGTAAATATTCGGCTGTTGCTTCGGTTTTCTTTACGGGTATATTTTTGTTTTTTATTTCTTCGAAATAATAATCGAGAATTTTCTTTAAACTTTTTTTGTTCGGCGGTAACCAAGCCAAATTAAATTGTCCTCCGAGTTTATCTTTTTCGCAAATTGTTACGAGATGTCCTTTTTCGTTCAGGCGTAATGCCGCTTCCATACCTGCAAGTCCGCCGCCGACAACGGCAATATTTTTCGGAGTATGTGTTTTTATTTTCGGTTCGAATGAGGGATTGCGAATTTCCGGATTGACCATACACCCGAGACCTTTGCCGGATTTTACGCCTCCGAGGCAACCTTCGGCACAAGCCAAACAGGGTCTGTAATTCCCTTCGACTTCACCGAGATATTTTCCTGCAAAATCGGCATCTGCAACCAATGCACGTCCAACGGCAATATATTTTCCGGAATAATCATTCTTAATTTTATTAATGTCTTCAAAAGTGTTTATCTGCCCGACAAAAATTGCGGGAATATCTGCTTTTGCCTGAATTTTTGCGGCAAATTCCCAAGTTTTTCCTTTCGGAACAAACATGTGTTGAAAATACCAAGGCGGTGTGTTGCAAACCGTTCCGGCAGATACGTGCAATGCAACAATACCTTTTTCTTTAAGAATTTTCGCATATTTTATCATTTCGTCGAGGTGTATGCCGTCGGGTATCATCTCATCGCCGCTTATACGTACGATTACCGGAATGTTTACGGCATTTTTAACGGCATCGATTACACGTAAAGGAAATTTTATTCTGTTTTCGAAACTTCCGCCGTATTCGTCGGTGCGATCGTTTACTTTCGGAGAAATAAATTGAGCAAGCAAATATCCGTGTCCGGATTGTATTTCGATATAATCGAAACCCGATTTTTCGGCACGTTTTGCCGCTTCGACAAACAAATCGACAACTTTTTGCATATCGTTTTCATCCGTGCGTTTCGGTGTTTTGCCTCCGGCTTCGCACGCTTTATCCGTTGACGAAATAAAAACATTACCCGGAATCATAGGATTTGCCATACGTCCGGGATGATTTAAATGAGCGATTACTTTTGTGTTTGTTTTATGTAATGCATCGGTAAGTCGTTTCAGACCTTCAATCTTATTGTCGCTGTCAATTCCGAGTTGTGTAGGAAGTTCGCGAAGCGAAATATCGGTAAACAGAGGTTCCGGAATAACGGCACCGAGATATTTTCCCGTTCGTTCATAAAATTTAATATGTTTTTCGTTTACAAAACCCGGTTTTTCTTTTTCGCAATACCCGAGTTTTAAAGGCGGCATTATAAATTCGTTTTTTAAGTTAAGCATAATTTAAGATTTTTTGTTTGTGATATTTCAATTCTCAAAAATAATA
>JAADDR010000114.1 GCA_013153865.1 Chlorobiota bacterium
AAGGAATATTTGTTTTCGTCATAATCGATAACGTTAAGCTGCAAAGCGCTGTGGTTTGCCAAATGAAAACGCTCTTCGTTTTTTAAAAGCTCGGGATATTTAATGTTTGTAAGATAATAAGGATTGACGTTTTCAATAACTTTTAACGTGTGGTAAAGCGTCTGCATCAGCAGCGGGTTTCTTAAGATTTCCACGTCGTCTTCGATACTTTCGTATACCGATTTGACGTATTTGAACACTTCGTTAATGTTTTCTTCCTTTTTTCTTGTTTTTATTATCTTATTTATTTCCGAAAGTCTTGTTTTTTCAAATTCTTTTGTCAGTTCGTCAACTACCGTCTGCGAATTTGCATTTATATATATTTCTTTTATTCCGTTTTTATCTTCAAGAAATTCTATTATTTCGTTATAAGAATTAACATAAAAATCTTTTAACATAAAATCGTTGCTGTTAACGTCGACCAACGAAATACCGGCATAGATATTCTTTTTTACTTTTTCAATATAAATATAAGCAAAAAACCTGTTTGTATGCTCGTTGTTTTTACAATAGGTTCCCGGCGTAATTATTTCTTCTATTTTTCTTTTATAAACGCCTTTTTTTTCTTCATACTGACTGACTATTATCACCGTATAATCGTTGGCGAGTATTTCTTTATATTTATCAAGACTGTGAGCCGGAAATCCCGCCATATAAGGCGAATCTTTTTTCTTTTTGTCTTTTTTCGTCATAATCATATTCATTTTATAACAGACGCTCTGTAAAAAATCTTTATTGCTTTCATCCGCGTATAATTCGTAAAAACCGCCGACCTGATAAAGTATTACCGCATTGTTGTATTTTTCGTTAAATTCTTTATGAAGTTTAAGATAATCGCTTACAACCGGAGTTGTTTTTACAGACATTAATTATCCTTTTTATTTCTATTATACCAAAAAACTACTTCGAAAGTCAATAGTTAAAATAGACGATAGACTATAGACAACAGTCTAATTGCCTTCGGCAATGCCAACCGAGCCATGATAGTGATTTACTCTTGCGTCCTCATCTGTCGTTAAAGCTCCGATTAATAAATCACCTGTATAGTGATTTACGATGGATAATAAAAAGGTTGTTATAAGTTTTATTAATAAATCACGTGTATAGTGATTTACTTCAAAATCTGTTTGAATTTATTCTTGAATACTTAATAAATCACGTGTATAGTGATTTACAATTTATCAGCAGGTAATTCGTCAAGTTCTTCTTAATAAATCACGTGTATAGTGATTTACACACAGAAAAACGAAAAAATGCCGAACTTAAATTAATAAATCACGTGTATAGTGATTTACTAGGTTGAAGATAAGCGAAGCCGGGAGCGGAATTAATAAATCACGTGTATAGTGATTTACCCTGAAAAAACGGCTTATATTCCCTAAATTTCGGGATTCTTTCATTTTTAGGAATGTTTTTTGTATGTCTTCGCAAAGTCCCGAAAATACGTACTTTCGTAAAAGCCGTTTTTAACATTCCTGTTTTGAATACTTGTTCAATGCCGTTTTTTTTTCCGAAACGTTTGAAAAACCTTAAGATCTTCCCGGAATTTCGGGACTTGCGGCCTGTTTTTCATGTTGTGTTTTTATCTAAACCACGAAGCGGAAAACTTTATATACTTTCCGCCTGTTTGACTGACTGCAACTATCGACTATCGACTATTGTCTATTGTCTAAAAAATTATATCAAGAAAAAAGGCAAAAGTCAAAAAATATAATAATTACAAGAAAAAAAGGGAAAATTGTGAAAAGTTTTTTAAATACAAACAAAATTACCGATTTAATACCTATTAGTGACCGGGGACATATGTTTATACTGGAACAGTGCAGAATCGAAAAAGAAGGACACGTAGTAGTTTATAAACAGACTGAAGGCGGATATGTAAAAATATTTAATATTCCGGACATCAATACCAATTTACTTATTCTTGGCAATGGAACAAGTATTACTAACGAAGCGTTATTTTTTCTTGCGTCCAACAACGTTACCGTAATGTTTTCCAAGGGACACGGCCATCCTGTCTTTGCGGATATTGACCTTATAAGTATTACCGCCACCTCAGAATACAGACCGGTTGAATATAATCAAAATTATGCAAAAATATTTTTTAATGAAACCAAAAGACTGGAAACAGCAAGACTTTTTATGAAAAAAAGAGTTGAAAACACAAAAAAATATTACGGAATACTCGTTGATGAAAAAATCATACCTTTTATTCCAGAATACAATTCAATTTCCGAATTTTTCTTAAAACGGATAAATACGGCTAAAAACGTTCAGGAAATTCTTATGTTTGAAGCGGAATACGTAAAAGAAATATACAAAATGTTTACAGTGAATTACAACACTGATTTTACAAGGAATCATAACGATACAAAAGGTATTAACGGTATACTTACACAGCTTAATTATCTGTGTTATTCTATTGCTAACGTAGTGTTGTATACGCTTGGTATTAACCACACTTTTTCCGTGTTACACGGAAAAACAAGACGGGGTGCTTTGGTATTTGATGTTGCGGATTTGATAAAAGACGGACTTTCGGTTCCCTTTGCTTTTTATTTTTATCACAAAGGAATTAAAAACGATACGGCCTTTAAATATGAATTTATTGATTTTGTTTACGAAAACAATGTTATGCACGATCTATTTGCTTTTGTAAAAAACGTTAATTAACTTTTTTTTCTTTTTTTCTTGATTTTTTTAGTGGTTTTTTGGTATAATTTTTTCTAAAAAAGAAAGGTTAAGTATGTTGGAAGTAAAATATGCGCCCAAAGATATAGACGATATAATTTTAACGGAAAGAATAAGAAAGACTGTTAATAATTTGATAAAAAAGAAAGAAATTCCGAATCTTCTGTTTTACGGCGACTTCGGTCTTGGTAAAACAAGCCTTGCAAAAATACTTGCAAAAAAGTTTAGCGGTGAAGAAGTTCTTTATATTAACGGTTCGCTTAACCGTTCGATAGATAACGTAAGAAAAGACATTATGGTATTTCTTGAAACGGTATCGCTTCATCCGTTTAAAACGGTGATAATAGACGAATTTGAAATGTTTTAGGCCGATGCTCAAAAAAGTCTTAAATCGGTTATGAACGATTATAAAACAAACGCAAGGTTTATTTTAACATCTAATAATATCAATCTTATAGACGGTGCGATAATGTCAAGACTTTTGGAAATTAACTTTAATCCCCAAGATGAAAATGAAAAAAACGAATTAAGAAAAAAAATAGCTTTAAAAATAAAGAAGATATTTGATGCGGAAGGAATTACGGTTGCTACAAACGAAGAAAAAAAGTTT
>JAADDR010000142.1 GCA_013153865.1 Chlorobiota bacterium
CAAGACGAAAACACGCTGTATTTTGTGTCTGATATGCCCGGAGGATTTGGCGGAATGGATATTTATAAATCAGAAAAACAAAATAACGGGATATGGTCAAGACCTGAGAATTTGGGAAGCTCAATAAATACCGAAGGAGACGAAGCCTTTCCGTTTTTAAACGAAGGTTTCCTGTTTTTTGCTTCCGACGGACACCCCGGACTGGGTGGATTGGATATTTTTGCGGCAAAAATAACGGATAATGAAGTTATTTACATAGAAAATCTCGGTTCACCCGTAAATTCTAATTACGATGATTTTGCAATTTACCTCGACAGTTCGGGAATTGCGGGTTTCTTTACCAGTAATCGCCCCGGAGGTAAAGGTTCTGACGATATTTATTCCGTAAAATTTGAAAGCAAATATTTCGATAAATCCGACATTATTGAACAAAGATTTGTAGAAGACATTCCGGATTCCGTGAACTTGGATAAAAATAATCTTGTAATAACATACACTATTCAATTGGGAGCTTTCAAGCGTAAAATTCCTGTTACTCATAATTTTTTTAGAGATTTCAAGGGAAAAGTTGAACTGAAAACCGGAAGAGACAGTCTGAACCATTATATATACGGCAGATACAAAAATAAAACCGATGCGGAACAACAATTAACCGTTTTTCATGAACAGGGATTTTATGATGCCTTTATCAGAGAATTAATATGGTATAATGAAGAAAAATTATATAAATCAAATATCATTGAATAAAATTTATTTTATTTTTTGTTTGCTTGTTTTATCCTTGCTGCTATTTCGTCCCATTGCTCGGGTTTAATTTCTTCAAGCCAATTAAATTCACCGGCACCGGCAAGCCGCTCGCCTCCGTCTATCGTAATAACATCACCGGTTATATATCCCGAAAAGTCCGACATCAAATAAGTTGCAAGATTTGCCAGTTCCGAATGCTCTCCTACTCTTTTCAGCGGAATTTTGTTAATTAACTTATCTTCGAAACCTGCTCCGGGAAATAACCTTTCCCATGCACCTTTTGTGGGAAACGGACCGGGAGCAATCGCATTTAACCTTATATTGTATTTGCCCCATTCGGCTGCCAGCGAACGCGTAAGATTCAATACACCGGCTTTTGCAATTGCAGAAGGCACTACAAATCCCGAACCGGTAAAAGCATAAGTAGTTACGATATTCAGAACCGTGCCGGCAATCTTGTTTTTTATCCAATATTTGCCTGCCGCCAAAGTAAAATTATAGCTGCCCTTTAAAACAATATCTACTATAGTATCGAATGCCTTATAACTTAACCTCTCGGTAGGACTTATAAAATTTCCCGCCGCATTATTCAATAATCCGTCAACCCTGCCGAAAGTTTCAACGGCTTTCTCCAAAACCGCTTCGTTCTGGAAGGGTTTTCGCACATCCGACTGCACGGCAAGTACGCTGTTACCCGTTTTTTTACTTATTTCTTCCGCAGTTTTTTCTATAACTTCGGATTTTCTGCTCGTAATAACAACATTTGCTCCGAGTTCCGAAAATCTTTCGGACATTGATTTGCCCAATCCCGTTCCGCCGCCGGTTACTATTATCGTTTTTCCTTTTAAGATATTTTCTTTAAACATATTTTTTATTTTTAAAATGATAAAAGTAAAACATATTCTCTATTTTTTTCAGTTTTAAACCAATATTTTATTTATTTGTATTAAAATGAATAAATATGAGCGAAAAGAAGAATTATTACGCCCCTATGCATACGGCGGAACATATACTTAACGGAACAGCCGTAAAAATATTCGGATGCCGACGTTCTGAAAATTGCCACATAGAACGCAAAAAATCAAAATGCGATTTTATTTTGGAGAAAGCTCCGGACGAAGAAGACATTAAACGTTTCGAACAGGCAATAAAAGACGTAATTGCTCTTAATTTAGATGTTACCGAAAGTTTCTTGTCATACGAGGAAGCGGCAAAACAATTCGACCTTCACAGAATAAAAAAAGAAGAAAATCCGAAAATAAGAATAGTAAGTATAGGCAATTACGACAAATGCCCGTGCATAGGCGAACACGTAAAAAATACTTCCGAAATAAAAAATTTCAGAATTACCACAACATCTTACGACGAAGAAACAAAAATTTTCAGAGTAAGATTTAAAATCTGACTTTAAATGGAAATTTGGCATAAAATACAAGCATATCTCAGGCAAAAAGAAAAAATTGTATTGCTTACGGTAGTCGAAAATAAAGGCAGCAGCCCGGGCAGGCAGGGTTTTAAAATGATAGTTACCGAAAGCGGAAAACGTTTCGGTTCGATAGGAGGCGGTGCTACCGAGCATAAACTTGCAAAACGTGCGGAAGAAATGCTCAAAAACGGCATAACTGCTCCGGAATTACACGAAATGGTACACCGCACCGATACGGAAATGCACAAATCCGGAATGATATGCAGCGGTGAAAATAAAATTATACTTTATCCGCTAAGTTACGAGGTGCATTACGATAATATCAACGAAATAGCCGGGCATGCAACAATAAAACAAGAAATTACCGTAAAAATAAGCACTTCCGAATTTCGTTCGAGAAGCGGAGCAACAATTCCCGGACAATACGAATATAAAAACGGTGTTTATAAAGAAGTTATAGGATATAAACACATTGTTTGCATTGTCGGAGGCGGACATGTGGGTCTGGCTTTATCCGAACAGATGAAAATGCTCGGATACTACGTAAAAATATACGATAACCGCCCGGAATTAGATACTCTGAAAGCAAATAAATTTGCCGACGAAAAACACATTGTTAACTACGACGAAATAGAGAAATATATTCCCGAAGGACAAAATATTTATACCGTTATAGCAAGTTTCAGTCATATCAACGATAAAAAAGTTTTATCAAAGCTCATAAATAAGAATTTTGCTTATCTCGGTATGATGGGCAGTAAAAACAAAGTTGCGGAAGTTTTCGATATGCTGAAAAAAGAAGGAGTTCCGGAATCTCTTATAAAAAAAGTATCCGCCCCTATAGGAGTTCCGATAAAGAGCGAAACACCGCAAGAAATTGCCGTAAGCATAGCAGCGGAAATTATTAATGTAAGGAATACGCATAAATAAAAAAACCGAAGTGCTGCTTCGGTTTTTTTATTTATTTCATCGTATAAAACCTTATCTTGCTACAACTTTCACATCATCAATTTCCCATGTTTTTGCACCGTCTGCAGGAGAGGAAGTATATTTAAAAGCAATATAGAGACTCGAATTTCCGGCAAAATTTGATATATCTTTTACTGTGCTTACCCAACTCCATCCTCCTGAAGATAAATTTAA
>JAADDR010000005.1 GCA_013153865.1 Chlorobiota bacterium
ATGTGGACATTCATAATGTTGAAATTCCGCCTTTACTGTTGCAACCTTTTATAGAAAATGCCATAGAACACGGATTTAAAAACAAAAAAGAAGAAGGGAAAATTACCGTAAACATTTATAAAGACAAAAACCGCTATTGTTTTGAAATAAAAGACAACGGTAAAGGATTATCCGAAGAAAAAAAAGATAAAAAACTACACGCAATAGATATTTTTAAAAAAAGATTGGCATTAAGAGAAAAGCAAGAAGAAAAAACTTTTAAGATATTATCATCAAAAAAAGGAACTACGGTAAAATTTTGTTTACGGCAATGATTAAAGCAATAATTATAGAAGATGAAGAAAAAATAAGAGCCGGTTTAAAAAAAATGCTTGCGCTCACAACTCCTTTTGTTGAAATACAAGCTGAAACCGCTTATGTGTCGGAAGCTGTCGAATTAATTAGAAAACACTCGCCGGATTTAATATTTTTAGATATAGAACTTGAAGACGGCAGCGGTTTTGATTTGCTGAATAGTTTGGATAATTACGACTTTCAAATTATTTTTATTACGGCATACAACCAACATGCAATAAAAGCATTTAAATACAGCGCCTTAGATTATCTGCTTAAACCCGTTGACCCTGCCGAACTTAAAAGCGCCGTAGAGAAAGCTCGTCAAAAAATTAATCAAACTGTTAAATATAAAGAATTATTGGAAGTTTTAAAAAACAATTGGCAATATAAATACAAAAAAATAGTACTGAAAACAGCATATAAACACTATATAGTTGATATAAATGATATTATTAGACTTGAAGCCGACGGTGCATATACAACGTTTGTTACTGTTGACGACAAAATTCTTATTTCCCGTAATCTGAAATATTATCAAAACTTGTTGGGACATGATTTCTTCCGTTGCCACCAGTCTCATTTAATTAACAGAAAATACATTAACGGCTTAGACAGTAAAGATATGCTGCATCTTAAAAACAACGAACTCATTCCTGTATCAAAGCGCATGAAACAAAAATTACTGCAATGGCTGCAATAATATACAAATAACGAAAAATCAAATCTTTACTGTAAATCTATATTGCCTTTACATCCCTGCAAACAAATAATCTTCCGAATATAAAATAACTTCCGCCGCATATTAAACGCTTTTGGTAAAACGGTCAATGTGCTTGTATTTTTACAAAAAAAGATACAAAAGATGGCAAATCCGTTTAAAAAAATTACCGATAACGCTAACAAAAACAAAACAGAATATAAAAAAAGAGAACAATCGGAAGTAAAAACAAGAAAATGTCCGAATTGCGGAGCCGCACGCCCCGAAGATACAAATCTGACAATTTGTGATTACTGCGGATATAAATTTATGAATATTGATACCGAAATCAGACTTAAAAACAAAAAATAAATGGGATTATTCAGCAAAGATAAAGACAGAGAAAAACAATTATCATCCGATAAATTTACCGAACTGACAGAAAAATGGGATAATTTTTTAAATAAAATCAGAAACCGTTTTGACGAATCGTTAATTCAAGCGGAAGAAGCAATACTCGAAAATTTAGACGAAACAAACTACGACGGTAATTCTGTTTTTACCGCTTGGTACGGCATCAAAGCACAACTGCAAAATCTTATTCAAAAAATAGAAGATACCTTTGATGAAAAAGTTGCCCCGCAAATGGAAAATTATGCAAATACAGGTTTCGTTGTAGAGCAAAGAATAAAAGGAAGCGAATTAACGGAAGATTTGGATTTTAAATTGGAACGTTTTGAAATCGTATTGGAAGGAAAAGTATCGCAAAGAATCTTTGATTATGCCGTTAAAGGATTTAATAAAACCTTTAATTGTTCCGAATGCGGTGCACAACTTCAAGTAAGAAAAGATATTTTTCATGCTCATTATGTCAGTTGTGATTATTGCAATGCGGTAAATACTTTTACACCGAATGATGATATTGCCCAACTGCGATGGGTCATAGATAATATCGCCAAATATAAAGTTATTGATGCTTGGGATAAAATGAAAAAAGCACAAAGTACATTTCGAGCTGCACGTCCTGAAAGTTCCGGAAGCGGAAAAGAGGCATATATTCAAGCCTTCAGGAAACGAGAACAAGCCGAACGGAATTTCTGGACAGAATACTTTACCGTACGCAGTGAATATTTACCGCAATACAAAGAAAGCATTGAACCCGATACGGATAACAAAATGAAATGGTTTTACGAAGAACGCAAAAGAGAATTAGGTTATTAATTTTAAAATAAAAAATAATGGAAAAACACGGAGTAACTTTTAAAGATTACGCACTGGCAAATGCCAATTTGGCAAACGGTATGCCGGTAGAAAGAGTATGTGAAATATTGGGAATCGAAGAACCCGTATGGGCGGAAGTTTCGGAATATTTTGTCAATAATATGAGTCAATTGGAACCCGGAGGAGAAGAAATGCAATTTTTTGCCGAGGTGTTTACCAATCCCAAGCAAGGAAAATTTGCCGATGCCGGTGATGCCGCAGGAGGGGTGGAAGAAATATTGGCAAAATATCCCGAATGGAGCGATTTTATCAAAATGCAACAGCATATCGCCGTTGCCTCCGAATACGGTATTGATATTGATTTGGAAAAAGAATACGGCATTACGATGATGCAATACGGTCAACTCGGCAGTCATTGGTCGGCGATGTACAAAGAAAAAGTCATTGACGTAGAAAACTTCGACAGTTATGCCTACGAAAACGAAGGCGGACCGGCTATCACCCCCGAACAGGAAGAACGTTACAGAATTTATACCTTACATACCGAATTGAACAACAAATGGGAAGCTCATTTCAAAGAAATGTATAAAGATGCCGGCACCGGCATCGGAGATGATATTGATTTCTGATAATTAAAAGTAAATTTATTTTTTATCAAATGAAACTCTTAAAAATTTTATCAATCTACATTTTTATTATACTGCTGTATCTATTGGGCAGTCATTTCTTGTTTCACTTGATTGATATAGACGGATTATGGATATTAATAGCTGTTGAAATTGGGATATTTATACTTTTTTATATCGAATATATTGTCATGAAACGAGATATTCAAAGTGCCGAAAGTGCTAAAAATATACTAAAAGTGGCAGGAATCTATTTTATAGGTTTAACGATATATAGAATATTTTTCAAAGAACCGGTAGATACCGGAAGTGATCATTACGGATATGCAGGTATGGAAGATGCGTTTGAAGTAGCTATGCAGATAGGTTTTGGTGTTGTAATACTG
>JAADDR010000051.1 GCA_013153865.1 Chlorobiota bacterium
TCGCGTCATAAAATTCTGAACCGGGTCGGTAGCCAAAGCAAGTTTTTTAAAACCCTTTTGCTTTGCAAGTTTAAAAGAATACCAAAGATTTTCGGTGCTGTGTTCGGCAACTGTATCGGTAAAAATCACACTGTCCGGAATACCTAATTTAATTGCATACAGTTTCATAATTTCGGATTCGTAATAAGGCGAATAAACCGCACCTCCGGAATAAATTATATGCTCGGCGACACCTCTTTTATACAGCAAATACGACCAATACACACGCATTTTCATAATATCGCTCCATTCTTTTCCGTCAAAAGGCACTCCCGGAACAATAATCGCATCATAAGGCGCATATTTCACGGAAGTTTTATAAATATACCCTGAACACGACGACAAAAAAACAATTAATAATATAAAATAAAACCTTTTCAATCTGCTTCAATCTTATTCAATCTCATTCAATCTTTTTCAATCTTTTTCAATCTTATTCAATCTCATTCAATCTGTTTCAATCTCTTTCAATCTCTCCTCAATATTTCGTTTTTCAGGAACGGTGGTAATTTCTTTCGTAAGAGCAATTTTATAATAATGTTTCGCTTTTTCGAAATCTTTACGCGCAAAATAATAATCTCCCGCAAGTTGCCAAGTATAAAAATATTCCGGATTTGATTTTATGAATCTTTGAACATCGGCATCGCTTATAACAAGGGAAGCATCTTTTGCCGCATTCTTAAAAATTTCTTTTTGCTTTTTGAAATATTTAAAATCCCGATACTCTTCGGAATACAAAAAACTGTCCGCCGGAATTGTAAGACTGTCGATATACAATTCTTTATTTTCGGTCGCAGCCGGAAAATTCGCAAATACGCTGTCTAAATCGTAGCAAACATATTTGCCGAGCTGGTAGGGATTGGTCGAAATCCAAAATTTTCGTTCGCCCGGTTTAAAAATTATCGAATGGTGCGAAATCAACTGGCAAATATTTTTTTCGTTACCCATACCTATGTTCGCATCGTGCAAACCTCTTTTATTTCTGAGGATATTTGCCGCTTCGCGATATCCGATTTTATCGTAACGCGAAATTAATTCGGTCATACGCTTAAAACGATACATCGAAGAACTTTCTCTGATATTTTCAAGATTTAATTCGGTATTCTTTAATTTGTCGGATTGAAAATGATTCGGACCGATTACGACATCTGTTTTCGGATAAAACAAAGCACAATCCGAAGGTGTTTTTTCGATAATTGCCGTTGCATCGTCGTTTGCCGAACCTATCATTATTGCTTCGGCAACAAAAGCATGACGTTTTTTTGCAATGGCAAACGCTTCGTCGATATTTTTCGCATATTGCAGTATTTCTCTCGCTATCAGCGAAATCGGGTCTGCGGAAGACAAGGGTATTTCCGATTTTGCGGCATTAAGCGTAACCGTAAGCCCTTGCTCGTTCATTCCGGAAACGGTGCCGATAAATCCGCCCCAAGTTATTTCTACGAATTTGTAACCTTTGTCGGGTTTGTAAAACGTAACGATTTTATCTTCGGCAAATTTATCGCCGACGTAAAAATCGAAGTTCCTGCCTATAATAAGTTTACCGTCTTTTGATTTCTCGTGATTGCAGGAAAACGATGTGCATCCCACTTGCGTAATATTCTGCAAAGCGTGTCCGATGTCGTGTGCCGCATGATAGTTGAGAATACGCTCGTAATTATCGCCTATAAACAAATAATCTTCCGATGCCGATTCGGAAACGCCGTATATTTCTTTAAGATATTCTTCCGGAACATACTCGTCCATATTGCGATTGAACCAAGCCGTCATGTATTTTAAAAAATTCAAAAAACTTTCGGACGGTATCATTTTTCGGATTTCTTCCACAAAAGCATCTTCTTGTTTTTTGCCGAGTTCGGCAGTCAGTTTTCCGTTGTAAACACCTCTCTCAAAAGGTTTTCCTTCTACATAAAGCTCATAAAGTCCGCTTTCGCTTTTTCGCAAACGGTTATTTTTTATGCCGTAAAAATTTTCGCCGAGTTTAATTCTTTTTTCCTTTAAAGGCGATAAATCTTTAACTTCGGGCGGCGGCATTTCTATTGCCCTGAAAAAATAAATCGCAAAACCGATTATCAGAATCAGAACAGAAAAAAAGAAATATTTAAGAAACTTTTTAAAAGTAAAGCGTTTGTTTTTTTTCATCTTGATAAAGATTTAACCGCAAAGTTAAGATAAAAAAATAACCGGCATAAACCGGTTACATTTGTCCTGAAAGTTCTTTTTAACAACAGACCCTGCGGATTTTAAAAACCCGCAAGGTTTTACCGCAAAAACTGTTTTTAAATCCTATTGTTTTACCAGTTTTCTGAAAACGGTTTTACCGGCATATCTCAATTTTAATATGTATATGCCTGCCGACAAACCGCTTAGGTCAATAAAATCTGACAATACGCTTTTATCTCCGGATAACATTTTTTTACCGTTTACGTCGTATATATCGAACAATATATCATAATTGTCGTTAAATTCGATATATAAAGCATCTTTAACGGGATTCGGAAATATGCTTATGCCTTCTCCGGAAACATCAGATACGGCTGAAGCGGAAGATACGGTTATTTTAAATACGCCTTCTGCCGTTGCACTTGAATCGTCGGAAGCAATAACTTTAATATTAATTATTTGTTCTTCTGACGGAGTTCCGCTAAACGTTCTGCTTTCGGGATTAAAATTCAGCCACGAAGGTAAATCCGAACCGTCTTCCGAAGTTGCCGAATATGTTAAATTATCGCCTTCGTCAATATCTTCAAAACAGTTCTCCGGAAATGTGTAATTCATTTCGTTACCGACAATTACTTCCCGGTCTTGTAAATTTTGATTATAAACAGGAGCATCGTTTGTATTTGCAACCGTTACGGTAAATGTTTGATTAACATCAACGGTACCGTCGTTTACGCTAAGCGTAACGGTATTATCGCCGACATCTTCGTTTAAAGGTGTGCCGGATAAAATTCCGCTCGAAGCGTCAAAATTAAGCCACGAAGGAATATCAACCGCCGAGAAAGTCAGAGCATCGTTTGTCGGGTCTTCGTCGCTTGCGGTTACGGTATATGAATATTCGGAATCTTCGGTTGCCGTTTCAACGGGTGTTGACGTAAATACCGGTGCATCGTTGGTATTTACGACCGTTACCGTAAATGTTTGAATGCTTTCGTCCAAACCGTCGGTAACTTTTACCGAAACGGCAT
Source organism: Chlorobiota bacterium (assembly GCA_013153865.1). Taxonomy (GTDB): domain Bacteria; phylum Bacteroidota; class Bacteroidia; order Bacteroidales; family JAADGE01; genus JAADGE01. The sequence goes on from JAADDR010000051.1 coordinate 3,228, forward strand.
AATCTCCCACGTCTTCGTTAAGCGGTGTGCCTGAAAATTCACCGGTAGAAGCATTGAAACTCATCCAATCCGGTTTTTCAATAAGTTCGTAAGTAAACGTATTCCATTCGTTCTCGTCCGTTGCGCTTAAAGTATATGAATATTGCGAATCTTCGTTAACGGAAGTTACGGGTGTTGAAGTAAATTGCGGGGCAAAATTTATCACTTCGTGATAAAACCAATTATAAGATTCGGGAGTTATTGCAACATGGTCTTGGTTTTCGCTCGGATAATACAGCTTATCGAAAGGAGTTAATACAGACGAAATATTTGCATCGACATTATAATATGGGTCAACGGTATTTTGAATGCATAAAGCGCTTATCGAAGGTATAAAGGCATGTGCCGGATAGGGAGCAACAATATCGCCGTAGCCGGGGTCTATTGCGTCCATTTCGGCAAATGTGTTTCTCGAACCTCCGGGTGCTCCGTCGTAAGGTAACGTATTATTTACATAAATATTCTCGTTTACTTCGTCAAAAGGTAAAGCGGTATCATACAATCCGTTAAAGATACGTGTATTTGTTTGGTCGGGAACAGCCCAAACATTGCCGTCTAAATCAACAAGCCAACTTCTGTAAGAATAAAAAATTACTTGCTCTCCAGGAGCAAAAGGTTGCCCGTTTCCGTATCCGCTTCCGTTAACTATGGAAACTATTCTTGTTTGTTCGGGAAATCCCATTGCATTTATTTCGTTGTAAAAAGAAGTAAAAAGAGCATTGTTGTTTGCCGTATTTCCGCTTGTTGCGGTATAGTGATAAATAAGCATTTGTTTAGCCGCCGGTCCGGATAAAGATGCCAAAGCTTCTTGTGCGCCGGCATTTTCGGCTTCTTCGGCAAAGAATTTAACCCAATGTTGTAATCCGAGAGGTATATCGGCACCTTTCATCGGAGAATCGAAAGATATCCAGTTTCTGACATTATGGTCTATACCGTTTTGTTCGCAATATCTTATTGCATATCTTGTTATAAGACCGCCCATACTCGGACCTATTACGGCAATCTGATTAGCGGGTTTCATTGTGCCCGCCGCCGTCATTCTTGCGTTTATGTCCCGGATAAGTTTAACTACAAGCATTGCGTTACGCTGGATGTAATCATCGCCGCCGTAAAAATTTGCAATAACGAAATCATAACCTTCCGCCAATAAGCTGTCAACCATGTTTTGTTGATTTGCAATATCCCACAATCCCGCCAAATCGCGCGTATCGCCCGGGTCGAAACCGTCAACTATAATCACCGGGCGCGTAAAATCGGTATTTCCGTTACCGAAAAATACGCCGACTTCTCCTTGTGCCGCCGTGCCGAGATACGAAATATCGGCAGTATAATCGGTCCAAGTTTCGCTCGGGGTCGGCATTTTAGGCGTGCTTACTTTAAGGTCGAATCCGCTTTCAAATTTTTCTCCGGATTTTAAAGTAAGTTCTATTTTTACTTTTTTTACTCCGTCGGTTTTATATTTTACGAATATTTTATCGTCTTGTTTTAAAGTTACAAAACCTTTTCCGTCGTCAAAATTCGCTTTAATAATATCGACTTTCGATTCGTAATCGGAAAAATAATATTTCGAAGAAAAATCAAATACAAGTTCTTTGCCCGTATATTTTTTGGTATCTACCGGAGAAACGGCAAAAAGGTTTTTCGTTTCGAGAGCATTTTTACCGGATATTATAACTTGGTCGTTTTCGATTTTTACCAGTCCTTTTTTTAATGCATCTTCTTTAATTTTTTGATATTGAAAATTTAAAATTCCTACGGGAAAAATATTTTTTCTTATATCCGGCTTTATCGAGTTTTTAAGACTTACGACATCGGGATATTTTGTTTTTTCCAAACTCGCCTGTTTTATTTCACCGTATAATTCTCTCCAAATCAACGGCTTAGCAATATATTCGCTGTTTTTTTTCGAGAATTTTTCAATCTCTGAAAAGGGAAGTTTTACTTTATCGTATAAGAATCCGCTTTTTACAACGGATTTATCAATTTTCTCAAAATGATTTTTATCTTGAGCTTTTGCAAATACGGATAAAGATAAGAATGTAACGAAAAAGAAAAGTATTTTTTTATTCATATTAAAAGTTTTATGTTTTACAACACAAAAATAATATTTTTGATAACTTATGCAAATTTTTTCCGGAAGCATTTTTTTAGTTTTTACGAATTTTAATTTATTTATTTGCAGTTGTAATGAGCATAAAAAAACATCATAAAAGCTTCGAAGAAAAAAAATGTTGCGTTCTGATACCGACATACAATAATGCTTCCGTTTTGCCGGACGTAATAGAAGACGTATTGCAATACACCGATAATATAATTGTCGTAAACGACGGTTCGACCGATAACACTCTCGATATTCTGAAAGAATATGACGAAATAGAATATCTTACTTACGAAAAAAACGAAGGTAAAGGTTTTGCTTTACGCGCGGGAATGAAACTTGCCGAAAATCTCGGTTACGATTATGCAATAAGCATGGATTCCGACGGTCAGCATTTTGCTTCTGATTTGCCGGTGTTTTTAAAGAAAATAAATCCGGACAGACCGGCGATAATTATCGGAGCAAGAAATATGAACGAGCAGGAGCAAAAAAAAGGCAGCGGTTTTGCCAATAAATTTTCTGATTTTTGGTTTTGGGCTGAAACCGGCATTAAGCACCCGGATACTCAATCAGGATACCGGCTTTATCCTCTTAAAGAGGTTAACAAACTGAGATATTTTTCGTCGAAATACGAATTTGAAATAGAGGTTATTGTTCGCAATGCTTGGCGAGGCATTGCCATAGAAGCTGTTCCGATAAGGGTGTATTATCCGCCGGAGGGCGAACGCATATCTCATTTTCGACCGTTTAAGGATTTTTTCAGAATAAGCATATTGAATGCCGTTTTGGTAATATTTGCTTTTTTTTACGGTTTGCCGGCTCGACTTTATCATTATTTTAAGAAAAAAAGTTTTAAGAAAATTATCAAAGATGATATTCTGCGAACAAAAGACAGTAATTTGCAGATAAGCAAAGCCGTCGGTTTCGGTTTTTTTATGGGAATTATTCCGATTTGGGGTTGGCAAACGGTTGTTGCTTTGGCTCTTTCGCAATATTTTAAACTGAACAAAGCCATTGTTATTCTTGCCGCAAATATAAGCATACCGCCGATGTTGCCGTTTATTTTATTCGGGAGTTATTATACCGGTGCCGTTGTTACGGGAAAAGATTTGGATTTAATGCATTTTACTTCGGATTTCAGTTTTGAAACGGTAACGCGCGATTTGTTTCAATATATTGTCGGAGCGGTTGTTTTGGCTGTTGTTGCGGGGCTTACTGCCGGGTCGGTTACTTATTTACTTTTAAAGATTTTCAGAAAAGATAAAACTGCCGGTCAATAAACTTTCTTTATCATCTTTATGCTTCCTTTATTTTTAATTTTTGCGTATGAATTTATATTATCAAGGTCGGTGAAATATTTTTCGGGGATTCTTTCGCCGTTTTTTGTATTTACGTAAAAAGTTACGGGCGGTTTATTTCCGGCAATTTCGAAACCGAGTTTCAGAAAAGCTTCTCCGCTGCCCCAATCTTTATTAACGTAGGTCATTATATTGCCGGGTTTGTAATTGCGAATATATGCTTTCAAGAGTTTATCCAAACCTCCGGTAATCGTAAATCCGTTTTTTGTGCAAAAACGCAACATTTCCGCCGAACGGCTTCCGTCTCTGAATTGTCTTTGCGAAGCAAAAGTTGCAACGGCAACAAGCTCGCCGTTATAAAAAAGTCCGTATTTTATTTTTGAATTTGTGCTTCCGCAGATATGGTTTTCTTCGAGAAATAAATCAGCTTCGTATTTATTTATTTTTATTGTTTGGCATTGCCGGGCATAAATACGTTTGCTTATTTTTAATATCGATTTTATTTTGCTTTTGACGACTTCCGGTTTTCGAAGCCACCAATCTTCGTAAACGATAAACGCTTCGGTATCTTGACGTAAATTATAATTGCCGAATGTCAGAAGTAAAAATTGTTCTTTTATTTCCGGATTAAGATTGTAATTTTTAATTAATTTGTCCGTAAATTTTTCAAAGACTGCTTTCGACTTTACACTTTCCGCTTTCACTTTTTTACTTTTCCCTTATACTATTTAAGTATCAATAATTTTTCGAATTTTTCGGCAACTTCTCCGGCTTCGTTTCTTAATTTTACTCTGTAAACATACACTCCTCGTCCTATTCTGTTTCCGAAATCGTCGGTTCCGTCCCAAGCAAAAGGTCCGGCTCTGTATCCGTCGGCGGTAAAATTTGCCTCTATTGTTTTTACAAGTTTTCCGGAAACGGTGAATATTTGTATTATAACATCAAGATTTTGCCCCGCCTGATTGTGTTCAAACCAAAAATCGGTATGCGTTGTAAACGGATTAGGATAATTAAGCAACATATCCACGGATAAATTTTGTGCAAGAGCAACCGTAAAATCGAGTTCGGCTTCCGAAGAATTGTTGTAAACATCCCATGCTTTAAATTTCAGGTTATGTTCGCCTTCCTCCAAATCGAACAAGAAATGCTCTACCGTTCCGCTTTTGTATGTGTCTTCGTCGGCACGATAGTCACCGTTCATTATTATGATGTTTCGTATGTCGTTGTCGAGAATACCGGTAATGTCGTGCCCTATTCCTCCTGTTGCCGTATTAATACCGTGTTCGTCGTATAATTTAGCGAAAATTCGCGGATTTGCATCGGTAATACCTCCCGAAACAAAGTTTTCGTCGTTCATATATAAATCTATTTCCGGTCCGGTATTGTCTTCTTCGTAATTTTCTGCAATATCACCGACCTGAAAATCAAAACCGTAACCTTTTGCATCGGTAAATCCGTTGTCGGCATAATAACTTATTTTTCCGGTATCCACACTCAGAATAATATCCCGCGGAACTATAAATTCGAAAGCGAAATCGCCGTTTTTTACGCTTGCTTTACCTCTGTAAACTATATTGTTGCGACTTTTATAGGTAAAAACTCCGTTATCGTCGTTGTTTAAAGTATTAACGAAAACTTCTTTATCGAAAACCGAAGGATACACAAAGCCGTTAAAGTTAGTCAGTTTATTTCCGTCTTTGTCGGCAACTATTCCCGAGAAACTTGCTTTACTCAGAGCTTTCAGGGTATCTGTTTCGGAAACCGGATGTCCGTTTATTTTTGTTGTTATTATCTTATTGTCGGCAGCATATCCGAGTTTTAATGCCGGATCTCCCATTAAGAAAAAAATCAGATTATTATTTGAATTAGAATGAATTTTTGTAATGCGGATAATATCACCTAACCTGTATCGGTCGCCGTTATCAAAATTTTCAAAAACATTTTTATAAAATTCCGTCGAAAGCACTCCGTTAGAATAAATCCAAGCAATTCTTGCCGTTGTAAACATTGCTATTGCGCCTCCTTTCGGATTTAAGAACACATGCTCTCCGGCAGATAAAAATTTATAATCGTCAAATCTTGTAAATTCGCATGTTGCCGTTACAAACAAAGGTAATTTGTCAAAATTATTCCAACTGTCTATATCACTTATCGTTACTACTCTTTCGTGTGCCAAACCCTGTTCGCCTCCGTGCCCCGTATAATTTATTAACAAAGCTCCTTTTTGCACTCTGTTATTAATTGCGGTATTTACGTCGGGATAGCGTTCTCCTCCGGATACAGTGTATTGCGTATAAGCATCGAGATAAATTTTTTCTATATTAAAAAACGGATATTCGGATTTAATATATTCCGCATAACTGTCTGCCTGTATCATATGTATATTGTTATTTTCGTCATCGGCAATAAACGAAAGCATATTACGCCAATCTCCGAAAGAAGACGGATTTAAGTATTCGTTAATTTTTGCAATATAGTTCTCGGCTTGCTCTGAGGAAGAAACCGGTATTCGTCCTATTCCTATATCCAGCATTCCGGTTAAATCTGTTCCGAAATCACCTTCTCCGTCGTCAAGATAACCGAAAAAGTCATCACTTACTTTAGAACTTCCGAGACTTACAGAATTACTTTGCTGATATGTTATTACATAATTTCCGTTAATACCCTCTCCGCTTCTGTTATCGTAAGATCCGTCGCCGAAAAGACATAAATATTTTAAAGTATCTCCGTCGGCAGCTCTTTCGTAAACCATTTTCACATAATCTCTTATTGCCGAAAAATCAGGCATTCCGCAAGAAAATTCATTAAAAACCTGTTGAGTAGTTACTACCTTTACGTTCATTTCGTCCTTTTCTTCATGGATATTTTTAAGTTTATTTGCCTGTAATAAGAAATCCGGATTTGTTACGATAATCATATCCGTTTTTCCCGAAGTTGCATGTAAATTCTGATTCGGAACATCTTCGGCGCTTTCGGTATCAACGGTTAAAAAAGAGGTATTGTCGAAAGCCGCAAATTCTCTTAAAACATCGCCGGAAAGTTTAAAAGTTAAATTATTTCCTTCTATTAAGGTTTCAACTTTTCGGGGTTTTGTTTTGTCGGTTATATCCCAAACCGTAACACCGTTTGTTGCACCGTAAAGATAATATTTGGAGATTTCTCCTGCTCCGTATGTTTCCGAGTTTCTGAAAAGAAGCTGTCCGCCGGCAAACTTTAATTTACAACGTGTGTTTATGTAAATATAATCCAACCAAGCTTGTGCTGCCGGAGAGGTTCTGTAATAATCCGTGTTTACGGTTAAAACATTTCCCGAAGGCGCGGAAAAATTAAAAGAAATTGTTGCTGCATCGGCAAAATCATGATCTCCGATATATCCGAAATTCATAACTTCTTCGTGCCCGTTTACGGATATCTTAAAATAAGAACTGCTCGAATTTGAAGCAGCACGCATATAAAGAAAAGATTCGCTTCCTTCTGCCAAATCCGGAAATGAAAAATCAAAACTGCGACTCACCTCTACATCAAAAGATTCTCCGAACATTCTTCTTCCCGTATCTTCAATGTGCAAATTATCTGTTTCGTGCACGCCCAAAGCATCATATTCCGTAACTGTTCGTGTTTCCGGCAATGTGCTTGACAATTCGTTTTTAATTCTGTTGTCATAACCGCTTTCATAATCGTCGGTTAAAAAATAATATGCATATTGCGAATAAAAATGATGAACGGGAATGAACAAATTATCGGTTTCGTCATAATCCCATCTGTCAGGTCCCTGTCCGAAAAAATAAACGGCATTATCTTTTATCAATATATCGTTTTCTGTTAAATCGTCGGGTCTGTTTTCTCCGGCAATCATAGGCAGCCATCCGAAAGCATTACCGAATATCCTGATATTTTCAGGATTATTAAAGCCCATTGCTCTCAACTGTTCGAATGTAATTTTATAAATACCGCTTTTTTCAATTCTTATTTTTTTCCATGTTCCGCTTCTTAACACGGAGTTTGCGGTATTTTTTACGCTTTTGTTTTTTTTCGAATATTTTATCTTTTTTAAAATTTTAATATCAAAACTTTGTAATTTTAGAATTTTTCCGGCTTTATTTTTAATTAAAGGCAAAAACTTAATTTGTAAATACGGTATTCCTCCGGCAAATAAAACACTGCAATCAGATTCTATAAGCGAGGGAAGATTATCCGAAGCCGAAACAACTTCAGTTTCATCTTCAGTTAAAGCAATAAACTTTTTATTTTCAAGTTTAATCGAATAGTCGTAATTTGAATTAAAAAAACTTTTTATATTTATATTTTCGGAATAATAAGGTAAAAGGTTATTTGATATAACGGCATTCTTGAAATTAAGGATACGATAGACATGCGAGGAATCATATTTTGTAATTACCGATTCCCAAATAATTTTTCGGGAAAAAGATTGCCCGAAAGATACAAACGAAGTTATAAACAAAACAACCGTAATAAATCCGAATCTTGAATATTTCATAAATGTCTTTAAAAATTAATAATAAATACCGTAAATTTAAACGTTTGTTTATAATATTGAGTATTTCAATATTACATTTTTCAAATTCTTATGCACAAAATTATAAATTTCCCGATCCTTATTCCGAGAAAATAATTTTTAATCCCGCTTATTCGGGATTAAGCAAATATACGGAAATTAACGCTGTTTTTAGAAAAGGTTTTATATATGACATGTATTCAATAAGTTACAATAACTACTTCGACAAATATAAAAGCGGCATAGGTTTTTACGCACAAAACACGGAACTCGGCAAAGGAGCCGTTAATAATTTAAATATTTCCGGTATATACAATTATAAATTAAAACCTAATTATAAAAGTATTATAAATACAGCTGTACAAATAAGTTATATACAGCAGTCAATAAATCCCGACAAATTAACTTTTTCTAATCAAATAGACCCTTTAACGGGAACAGTAAGTTCGAATAATACCGAAATTTTTCAAACATCAACAAAAACTTACGATTTTTCTGCAGGAAGCACTTTTCTAAGTTCCGGATACCGAACAGGATTCAGCATACACCACATAGACAAGATATTTTCGGATAAAAACCAAACAATACTGACCCCGGAATTAACAATATATTTCGGTAAAATTTTTACCCTTAATTTATATGACGGCAAACAAAAAACATCAATTACTCCGGAAATAATTTATCAAACACAAAATAATTTTCATCAAATAATATATTCAGTTCACGGAATTTATAACATTTTTTTAACAAGGTTTTTCCTTAAACACAATCTCAACTTTAATACTTTCGAAGCTGTTTTTACTTTCGGATTCAATTACAAAAAACTCAGAGTATCATACACTTACCAGACAACATTTACAAAATATTCAAGTCTGCCGACAGACTCAAACCTGATTGCTTTGCGACTTAATATAGGAAAAGGTAAAAAAATAAAAGTTAAAAACACAATATATTGTTTAAATTTTTAGTTATATTTGTGGTTCGAAAAGTAATAAACAGGTTCAAAAAAGAAATGAAATAACGCAATTTCTTTTGTCATTGAAAATAAAATTTACAAACAAATGAAAATGAAACTATTATTTCCGATTGCAGCATTTTTTGCCGCTGCATTAATTTTAAGTTCCTGCGGCGGAGGCAGCACAACGGGCAGCCAACAACTCGGCTCCTATTCTACAACTACCGGATGGCAATATAACGATGCCGAAAACGGCGGTTTTGAAGTATCGTCTTACAACGAACAAAAAACAGGTCCCGGATTGGTATTCATCGAAGGCGGAGCTTTTCAAATGGGAAGAACCGAACAAGACGTAATGTATTCCTGGAATAATTTACCCAGAAGAGTTACCGTATCATCTTTTTATATGGATGAAACAGAAGTAAGAAATGTCGATTATCTTGAATATCTTCATTGGTTGAAAAAAGTTTACCAAGGTATGGATGTAATTTATAAAGATGCTTTACCCGATACTTTGGCATGGAGAAGACGATTAGCTTATAACGAACCTTACGTGGAATATTACTTGCGTTCACCCATGTATTACACATATCCGGTTGTAGGCGTAAATTGGATACAAGCAACAAAATATGCAGATTGGAGAACTGATCGTGTTAATGAGCAAATACTTGTAGACGAAGGTATTTTAAGATTCAGTCCCGATGACCAAACCGGTGCGGATAATTTTAATACCGAAGCATATCTTGCCGGACAATACGACATAGGTGTAGAACGAGGATTACCTAACTTAAGCGGAGACGGAGAAAGAACAGTAAGAATGGAAGACGGTATATTACTTCCCAAATACCAATTACCTACGGAAGCAGAATGGGAATATGCCGCATTGGCATTAATAGGCAACTCAAAAGACTCTCCCGAAAGAATTTGGTCGGGAAGAATTTATCCTTGGAACGGTCATTATTTAAGAAAAGACACTAAAAAAGACCTCGGAAAATTTATGGCAAACTTTAAACGAGGAAGAGGCGACATGATGGGTGTTGCAGGTGCATTAAACGATAACGGTTCCATTACAGTTCCCGTTGACTCATACTGGCCCAACGATTTCGGATTATACTGCATGGCAGGAAATGTTAACGAATGGGTCAGAGATGTTTACAGAGCAAATTCATCTCAAGATTATGATGATTTCAATCCTTTCAGAGGAAATATATTTATGGTAAAAGAAACTGATTCCGACGGACATCTTGTAGAAAAAGACAGTACCGGACACATCAAATACAGAGAAATGACCGATGAAGAAAGTATGGGAAGACATAATTACAGAAGAGCTTATAATATAAATTACAAAGACGGAGACTTACAATCCAGCGTTGTTGACGACTGGTTAGCCGATGACGAACCCGGATCTTCAAGAATGTATAAACAAGGAAATAAAAACGGAGAAGGAATGAGCTCATTAGTTACCGACCACTCCAGAGTATATAAAGGAGGAGGATGGAGAGACTTAGCTTACTGGTTAAGCCCCGGAACAAGAAGATTCCTTGACGAAAAAGAATCAAGAGATGATTTAGGTTTCAGATGCTCCATGATAAGACTCGGCAGCCCGAGCGGAGCAAAATACTAAACTTAAACATCAAAAATATAAAAACAATAAAAAGACCTCTGAAATAAAAGAGGTCTTTTTATTTAAAACAAGATACACTTATGAACACCGAAGAAATCTATAAAATATTCCTGCAATACCCGCAAATAATAACCGACAGCAAAAAAATAAAAAAAAACAGTATCTTTTGGGCATTAAAAGGCAAAAATTTTGACGGAAGCAATTTTATAAAAAATGCCTTAAATTCCGGAGCCGAATTTGCCGTAACCGATAACCCCGAATATAAAAAATCAAAAAAAGTAATAACGGTAACCAATTCTCTTAAAGCACTTCAAGAACTTGCTTTATATCACAGAAGACAAATTAAAGTTCCTATATTGGCAATTACCGGAACAAACGGAAAAACCACCACAAAAGAACTTATAAACTCGGTTCTTTCCTCTCAATACAAAATTTCGGCAACAAAAGGCAACCTAAACAATCACATAGGAGTACCTTTAACATTACTTTCAATTAATAAATCCGACAATGCGGGAATCATTGAAATGGGAGCAAATCATCCCGGAGAAATTGAACAATTATGCAAAATTGCCGAACCCGACTTCGGACTTATAACAAATATAGGAAAAGCTCACCTCGAAGGATTCGGCTCTTTCGAAGGCGTAATAAAAGCAAAATCCGAACTTTACGAATATCTTACAAAAAATAACGGCACAATATTTTTTAACAAAGACAACAAAATACTTTCATCACTGAATAAAGGTAAAAAACAAATCGCATACGGAACAAGCAATGACGTATATTTAAAAGGTAAAATTATTAACGCCGATCCTTTTTTAAAAATAGAAGCAGAAACATACGAAGGTCTAAAAATCGAAATAAATACAAAACTTACCGGCGATTATAATTTTGAAAATATCCTTGCAGCAGCCTGTGTAGGGGATTTCTTTAATATAAGTATTCAAAACATAAAAAAAGCTGTCGAAAATTACATACCGGTAAATAACCGATCCCAAATCATAAAAACCGAATACAATACAATTATTCTTGATGCTTACAACGCAAATCCGGCAAGTATGACAGCATCAATAAACAGTTTCGTAAAATCGCATAAAGGGAAAAAAATTATAATATCCGGAGACATGTACGAGCTCGGGAAATATTCTAAAGAAGAACATCATAAAATCATAATGCTCCTAAAAAATATATTGAACGGCAATAATTCGGTAAAAAAAGCAATAATTACGGGAAAATACTTTAAAGAAGCATATACGGATAACATAAAACAATCTGAAATCTTACATTTTAATACAACAAAAGAACTCGAAACTTTTTTACAAAAAGAATCGTATAAAAATTACACATTTCTTATAAAAGGTTCAAGAGCCGTAAAACTTGAAAATATCGTTAACTCAATACCGTAAAATAAAG
>JAADDR010000117.1 GCA_013153865.1 Chlorobiota bacterium
TACGAAAAAGCAGGTGTGAAAACAACAAAACCCGGCAACAAAAAAGATTGGGAAATTATAGAAAAAGTAATCAAAATACCATATTCCCTAAAAACCGACGAACTAAACGTATATGTTTGGAACACCACAGGAGAAACCGCATATTTCGACGACCTTAAAATAGAGAAATTAACAAATAAACAGAATGCCGATTTTAAAATGCCGGCACTATATCTCTATATCGACGAGCCGGATATGCAGAAATTACGCGACATACGAAACAAAGCTTTCAAAAAAGGCATCCTCGAAACAAACGACGACAGTTGGGTAAAAGCAAGTATGTTCTACAAAAACGAAGATTATAAAATAAAACTTCGTTTTAAAGGCGATTGGCTCGACCATCTCGAAGGAAACAAATGGTCGTTCAGAATAAAAATAAAAAAAGGCAAAGCATGGAAAGGATTGAAAACTTTCTCGATACAAAACCCGGAATCGCGCCATTTCCTCGACGAATGGTTTGCCCATAAAATACTTAAAAAAGAAGATGTCCTTACCACAAGATACGATTTTGTTCCGGTTTACCTCAACAACAATCCTCTCGGAATATACGCATTTGAAGAACATTTCGAAAAACAACTTCCGGAATCGCAAAAACGACGCGAAGGCGTAATCCTCAAATTCTCCGAAGACCAATTTTGGGCAACATACAGAGAGTTCGGCAATACGGATTTTATGCCCGTTTTCGAAGCTGCCGACATAATACCGTTTAAATTTAACAAAACACTGAAAAACACAACGTTAAAAAACCAATTTTTAATTGCTCAAAATATTCTTTACGAATATAAATACAACATAAAAAAAGCAAGCGAAATTTTCGACATTAAAAAAGTTGCAAAATTTTACGCAATTATTACGCTTGCAAAAATGAACCACTCGCTGCGATGGCACAATATGCGGTTTTATTACAATCCGGTAATCTCAAAATTAGAACCTGTTGCCTACGACGGATATACAACCGACGGGTATATGGCTTGGGGCGGCAATATATTCGGTAACTTTGAAATTAAAGAAGCCGAAAACACCAAAATCGAAAACCGCCCGAATTATTTCATCTTTACCGATTCGGTTTTCAGAAAAGAATATTTGAAAGAATTGGAAAAAATAAGCTCCGATACTTTTTTAAACAATATTTTTACGAAAAATAAAGAGCAAATTAAATTTTACGAAAACGAATTACAAAAAGAATTTCCGTTTTATGTTTACGACACTGCTTTTCTTTACGATAACGCAAAAAAAATAAGGCAAGATTTAAATATCTTTAAAACAAGAATAAAAGAAGGAAAATACGATACTTTAATCTTTAAAACAAACGACAAAAAAAGATACACAAACAAATACAACGAAAAATCGGTTCCGTATTTTATCAATGTCTTTACGGAAAATACAACCGACGGCACAAAACAACTTAAAATTGAAAACTGTCTTCCGTATCCGGTTAACATAACAGGTTTTGCCGTAACCGATTTATTTGTATCGGAAGAAATTACACCCGTAAAACTCGATAAATACGAAACAAAAAATCTGAAAGCAAAAAATACCGAAATAAAATATTTATGCGTAAAAGTTCCCGGCAAAAACAAAATTTTCTTTATCGATATTTTTCCTTTCCGTTCGCCTGTTGCATCAACGCCGTTGCAAAAATTATCGGCAAAAAACAAATATAACGAACCCGGCAAAATAATAACTTTCAAAAAAGGAAATCACATAATCGACAAAACAATTATTATTCCCGCAGGCAAAAAAGTTATCTTCGAAGCAGGCGCAAACATAGATATTATCAACAAAGCCGCATTTATATCATATTCTCCGGTTTTCATAAAAGGAACGGCAAAACAAAAAGTAATTATCCAATCGTCCGATTTCAGCGCTAACGGTTTTACCGTTTTGCAGGCAGAAAAAAAATCCGAATTTAAAAATGCCGTTTTTAAAAATCTAAATACTCTGAATTACGAAGGATGGAATTTAACCGGAGCGGTAACGCTATACGAATCAGACGTTTATATCGACAACTGTAAATTTGAAAATAACCGATGCGAAGATGCTCTGAATATTGTAAGATCTGTTTTTAACGTAAAGAACTGCTCTTTCGAGAATATTTTTTCCGATGCTTTCGACTCCGATTTTTGCACCGGCACATTGGAAAATACAAATTTCGACAATATCGGAAACGATGCGGTTGACTTCTCGGGCAGTTCGGCTTTAATTAAACATTGCAACGTAAAAAATGCCGGAGACAAAGGAATAAGCGGAGGAGAAAACTCTGAAATAACCGTTGACAATTGTGCCGTAAATAATGCAAAAATCGGATTTGCCTCGAAAGACAAATCCGACCTTAACATAAGCAATTGCGAAATAATAAATTGCAAATACGGTTTTACGGTTTTTCAGAAAAAACCGGAATACGGACCGGCAAAAATATCGGCAAACAACATTATTTTTTCGAATACTTTAAAAGAACATCTTATCGAAAAAAAATCTTTGCTGATACTTAACGGAAAAAATATTACGGGATACGACAAAAATACCGCAAAAAAGTTTTATTAACGGTAAAAATTAAAATCGCACCCCCGAATCATCTATAATTTAAAATACAAACCGGTTTCTATAGTCGGCAATAAAGAATAATCCGAATCGGTTATGTTATATCCTCCGTATCCGAGCATAATGGTATAGCGAACCTTTCTTCCAACTTCGAATCCGGTTCCGAAACCTACGTTATATCGGGTTTCTGTATCATAATATTCGCCGTCCCAACCGTCGAAAGAACTGTCAATAAGTAAATGATTACCAAAATACAAGTAAAATCTGGTATATTTTTTATTATTTAAAGAATAAAGCCCCGTAACACCTAAACTTACGAACTTAAAATCATCGGCTTTAAGAGGTATTGCCGTAAGCTGAAAACCGTATTTTCCTGACCAATGCCTGAAAGACAAACCTACTCCGGTAGTAAATCCGGCATGCATACCGAGTTCGTTTGAGAGGTCAATAACTTCGTTATTTTCGGCTTCTTGTGCAAATAAAGAAACCGAGAGCATCAAAATTGCAAATGTTAAATAAATTTTTTTGTGTTTCATAGTAAAAAAGTTTAAAGGTTAAAAATCCAAATTAAGAGAAAAATAAAAAACGCGCGGCAAAACAATTTTATTGTCAACTCCCCAAGCCCAATCCAAACGTATAAAATAACCGAACAACTTGCTTCTTACCCCGAAACCGTAACCGTAAATTACCGCACTCCTGTTTTTATCTACTACTACCGTAACCGGTCCGTTTACAAAAGTTTCGGTATTATAAGCATTTTTATCGTCGTCGGGAGTCCACCCCGACCATGCCGAGCCGGCATCAAGAAATCCCACAACCTGAAAATTATCAAGCAAAGGAGAATTAAGAGGTCTGTTGGCAAGATATTTTATAACCGGAAAACGTATTTCGTTGTTAATCACAAAAAAGTTGGTACCGTTACGGGCGTTTTGTATAAATCCTCGCATATTTGTCGCAACTGCCTGATATACGTAATTTTCGTTCTGATTTATGTCAACGGAATAATCGAACTGCATTTTATCCGGGTTAAGCACATACCAATTATCGACACCGCCCAAATAATACAGCAACTTGCTTTTGCCGAACGAAGATCCCGCCGCAAAACGCGAAGCAAAAATCAAACTTCTGTGAATTCGTTTGTAGAACCTGAAATCTCCTCCTACCGTAAACAAATTGGTATATCCTTGATCTACTTCCTGATAATATTCGGTAAACAATTTAAAACGAGTTCCGTCGTATAAGTTTAAACCCAAATCCTTAACATCGTCGTAAATATACTCCAATTTAAGCCCCGAAAAGAACTGATGAACCGAAGGTTCGGCAAGCGTAGGTTGGTCGTTAGACAAATAAATGCCTTTATCGTAACGCAAACTGAAAGTTCCTCTTACCGCCGCAACCTGATTAAACGGATATTTTAAAATATACATCAACTCATTCGATATTGTTTTTCCGTAAAAATAATACCAATCGGTTCCGTATTGTCCCACATAAGTTTGCCTGTGAAATATATATTGTTTGTCAAGGCGTTTTTTCAGGTTTTCAAGACTTACGAGATACTCGAAACTGTTTAAATCGGCACCTATTCTGAATCCTCCGGTAATACGGTAATCTTCGAACAAATCGTAAATTCCTATTTTCGTAAAAATATTTATGCCCGGATTAAAATAATATGCACCTCCGGTATAAAGTTGATAAGAATTGTTTAAAAATCCGAAATCAACCTGCTGAGTTAAATGATTTGTATAAAAATTAGTTAAATAATTATAAGTAGGCAAAAAATAAGAAGAGTCTTTTTTCTCCGACAAGGTATCTTTTATCGGATGCAACTGATAATAAGGCAGTTTTCTTTCCGTTTCGAAAATATAATTATTAATATCTACCGGAATACTGTCCGGATGCAAAAGATTTTCGGGCGGATTTTTTTTAAGACTGTCCAAGCGTTTTGCCGCTTCTGTTTCGGCAAGTCGCCGAACTTCGGCAATACTGTCGGCATACATAAGTTCTCTCGTAAGTTCTTTACGATATTCGGTTTCTTTAAAATTACTTACTTTTTTTAACGCATCCGGCTCGTCGTAAATAAAATGTCTGTTGTTGTTAAAAATAATTTCGGCAACATTATTTTCTTTTTTATTAAAATCGTAATAATTTATGTTTCTTGAATAATTACTTGCCAAATAATCATCGGTAAAATAGCGATAATGAACCGCCGTATCTATAAAACTAACGGTACTGTCGAATACAGTTACCTGCCTGTTTACGATACCGGTTTTATCAGTTAAACTGAGATATTTGTTTTTGCCCGCTTCAACAGGCATATCTTCGTCGATGTAAGGAGTTTTTGTAAGACGTTTTATTTTACCGGTTTTAATATCATATAAAAACAAATCTTTTTCGTATAAAGTTGCCGGAGTTTGATTACGGTTGGAAGCAAAAATTATAGCCGAAGAATTATTTACGAAAGAAGGGTTTAAATCGTCGGCAGAGTCGTCTGTTATTCTGTCGTAATTTCCTGCCGAAACATTATAGATAAATATGTCGGTTTGCCCGTCGATAACCGCCGAAACAACAAGCAAAAAACCGTCGTCGGAATATGATGCCGACAATATCTTGTCAAAAAACAGAATATTGCGTCTTTTAAGTTCGCCATTATCAATATTATACATATACATACGCAAATATCCCTGTTCTTCCGTAAAGAAAGTAAGAATTTTTCCGTAAGGGTGCCATGCAAGCACCGGAAAAGAATAATCGGTTATTTGGTCTAAAGCATGACCTTTTTTTCTTACGACCTTAGTTTTTTTTGTTTTTTTATCGTAAATGCAAACTCTGTATTTGCCCGACTGATTACTTACGTAAGCAATATAACGGTTATCCGGGCTTATCTTAACGTTTTGATATAAACGGCTTTTTTTAGATTTAAGTAATTCGAATTGTTTATCGGGCAGATTTACGGTTTTTAATTTTTCGCCGAATCGTTTTTTGTAGAAATCTTTCCATAAAGGCGAAAGTTCTTTAATCGAAAGCCCCGTAACATATTTAAACCCGCTGTCGATATTTTTATTTATCCTTGTCATGTAAAGGATATTGGGTATAACGTCTTTTCCGTATGTTTCGCCGATAAAATACCAGAAAGAATGTCCGGCATATTCCGCATCGTCTCCGGTAAGATGATTTATTTTTTTGTATTTACCGCTTTGAAAACCGTCTTTTACTCTGTTCTCGATGTCTATATCCCAAGTTCCGCTTAAATAACTCAGCAGTCCTTTTTCGTACCATTCGGGCAATTCTATTAAAGTTGAATTTGCAAACTTTTTTCCGTATCCGCCGCCGTAGAGCATATCGTTTACAAGAACTTTTGTTACGCCTTCGGCAACTTGTTTTTCAAGACCTTCGTATGTGCCGTCGTAATATATAAATACTTTGTTCCCTACAATTTGCGTTGTTCCGCCTATATTGGTGTCTTCGTCGCCGGTAATGTATCCTACGTTGCTTTCTCTGAAAGACGATAAATTTTTATAACATAAAAATATTAAACGTTTTTGCAAACCGTAACCGAAAAAGTTTTCTATTTCCGGGATTTTTTTTTCGGCAATACGTGCTACTTTACGGCTCAGACTGTCGCCGTTTTTGTAAAAATAAACATCGAAACGCTCAAAACGGTGGTATCTCCAATAACGGTTATGATACTGCACTCTGTTTTTTCCGAAAGTCATTTGATGACCGTTGTAAAATTGCGGATATGCCGAAAACGGAGCGAAAAGAAATATCAAAACCGCAAAAAAAGAATTATGTTTTTGATTTATTTTCAATTTTAAATTATTTACTTAGCATCTTAAACAGCAAATTTAAAAATATTTGCCGACAGATTTTGAATTATCAGGTTAAAATTTTAAAATATACTTTTTAAAACGCAATTTTATTAAATTTTATTCCGGCAATAATTTATTTTTGTGAAATAATAATGCCCGAAATTATACTACATAAAACAGAAATAGGTTATCGTTTAAAAAACGGCAACAAATCACTTCTTAAAAATCTGAATCTTAAAGCTTGTAAAGGGGAATTAATTGCTTTAGCAGGAGTTAACGGCTCCGGAAAAAGCACTTTGCTCCGTTCTTTGGCAGGTTTGGGTAAACCTCTTTCGGGTAATATTTTAATAGGAGATAAATCACCCGAGAGTTACGGAAAAAAAGAATTTGCGCGTAAAGTTGCTTTTGTATCTTCGGAAATAAGCGGTATAAGATATTTAAAAGTAAAAGATTTGGTTGCCCTGGGGCGATTTCCTCATCAAAATTTTATAGAGCGCAATACTGAAAAAGATAAAAAAGCCGTAAACAGTGCCATGCAAATAACCGGCATATTAAAACTTAAGGATAAATATACCGACGAAATAAGCGACGGCGAACGTCAGAAGGCAATGACGGCAAGAGCTTTGGCTCAGGACACGGATATTATTTTACTCGACGAACCGGCTTCTTTTCTTGACACGGCTAATAAATTCGCTTTATACGAAATTTTATCCGATGCTTGTATTTATTCCGGAAAGACAATAATATTTTCTACTCACGACTTAAATATTGCTTTAAAATACAGCGATAAGGTATGGCTTATAAAAAACGGAAATATTTACGAGGGTGCGCCTGAAGATTTAATTTACAATAAGATATTCGATGATATTTTTCCGAAAGGTAAAATAATTTTCAGACCCGAAACGGGAGAATTTTCGGTAAAATTCGAAAAAAAGCATGCCGTAAAGATAATAGACGAAGCAAATGACGGGATTAAACTGCGGCTGCTTGAGAATGCTTTGCTCCGAAAGGGTTTTTATAATTCCGACGAGGAATCGGGTTTAATTATCAGAGTTTATGAAAACGGTTTTTCTTTGGTTAAAGGTAAAAATGAATATAAAGGGATAGCAAATTTCTACGAATTGCTTAAAATAATATATTAACTGTTGCTGTTGTTATTTTTATTCGTTTTTTTGCACTCCTCCGCAATATTAATTTCAGTTCGAATAATTTTGGGAAATATTCAGTTATTTTAATGCGTATGCAATAATAATTCCGAGATAATTTCCTGCGGCATATCCTATGATACCAACCGTTAAGCCGGAAATAATTATTTCTTTGTTGTTAAGTTTTGCTGCTACCACCGGTACAAACGGCGGAGAGAAAATAAGCGATGTCATGGTAATAATTGCGGTATCGGCATCGATACGGAATATTGCAGAGAATATGTAGTTAAGAACCACGGTTCCGAATACTACGTAAAAGACATAAAACAGTATTTCTTCGGAAATATCGGTAACTGCCGTTAAGTCGCCCATTGTAGCCACAACCAAGCTGAATATCAAAATAAGATACATACCGAGATGAAATGTTTTGGGCGTATTATGTATTGAAGGTACTAAAGACAACAGTATTCCGAGGGTGGTAATTGTAAGTATTGCGGTAACCGCTGCATATTCTTCGGGTACAAGCATGCTCAGTCCTCCTCCTGCTGCCAATATCAGAACCGAAAGAGAGAAAGATTTAAGCAAAGGTAATCTGTTTTCTTTGTTTAAAATTCCGTCGTACGATTCCAGTTCTTCCACTTTTTCGTTTTCTTTTTCGTTATTTTCTCCCGTATTTGATTTAAACGGCGGCAAAAACATTAATCCGAAACGTTGAAATACGGTCATTGCCAATAGTAAGAAGAAAGTGCATACGAGCATATCGTATGTGTGCGTAATTATAAATATATCGGGCGAAACGTTAAGAGCGGTTTTTATTGCCGCCATATTCGGAGTTCCACCGGTGTAAACTCCGGTAAGGAGTCCGGCTATTTCCCAGCCGTAGTCTATGTCTTTTACGAATATAAAGTATCCGGATATTACTGTAATTATTACCGCAACGGTAACTAAAAGCCCCGAGAACACGGTTCTTCCGGCTACTTTAAGCCATGCTCTTATGTTTGCCGAAAACAGCAGCAACGGTAATGCGAGTAATACGCTTATTTCCGAAAAGTTTTTTTGTATTGTCGATATTGTGTCGTTTTCGGGCATAAGTCCGCTGTTTCCAATAACAAGTCCGAAAAAATATGCTGTAAGCACGGCACCGATTTTGTTCATTACGGAGAATTTATGCGTAAGGAAAAGTATTACTGCCGGAAAAAACAGGTAGAACAAAATCAGTATAATCATATTTATTATTTTTGAGATACAAATTTAAAAAAAATATCGGATATTCCGGATTAATCGGGCGGGTATAAGATGTGTTTTTTTATTTTTATAAATTATCCGCAAGTTATTATTTGTTGCGGAATATACTTAATAAAAAAAACGGACGAGCAATGTTGCCCGTCCGTCGTTCGGATGTGCTTATCAATTTTAATCCGATTTTTTATAGAATTTAAGTTCTGCCTGTAATGTGTTAAGTTCTGTTTGCAGTTCGGATATTTTATTCAACAGATTAAGAATAACATCCAATCCCTCAAAATTAATATCCAAATCGAAATGCAAACGAATAAGTTTTTCTAAAAGTTCAAGTTCGTCCGTTCTTATGTGTTTTACGTTGTTTTTTTCGTAAAAGGTAATCAGTTCGTAATCCGACAATTCGTCGAGAAAAGATACCGGAACATCGTAATACGAACAAAAATCTTGTATTGAAATTATTGTATTTTCGTCCATTTTTTTATCTTAATTTTGATAACTCTTTAAATAATTCTTTTTCTTTTTCGGATAAATTTTGAGGTATTTTGATGTGATAAGTTATATATAAATCGCCGAAACTTCCTTCTTTTTTATAAACCGGAAGTCCTTTTCCTTTGAGTTTAACTTTGGTTCTGTTTTGAGTTTCGGGTTTTACTTTCAGTTTAACTTTACCGGCCAATGTGTTAATAATAATTTCGCCTCCCAAAACGGCTTTGTATAAATCCAAATCGACATCAAGATATAAATCGTTGTTGTTTACTTTAAAGTTTGTATTGTTATTGATAACGAATTTTATGTATAAATCGCCGTCGGGTCCTCCGTTTTTGCCTTTGCCTCCTTTTCCTTTGATTTTAATTACCTGCCCGTTTTGTACTCCGGCGGGAATTGTAAGTCTTATTTTCTTACCGTTAACCGTAAGAACTTGTTTATGAGTTTTATAAACGTCGGTAAGGTTAAGGTGAAGTTCGGCGTTATAGTCTTGTCCTTTAAATTTAACGTTTCTTGCGCCTGTATATCCCGCACCTCCTCCGAACATATACTCGAAAAAGTCGGAAAATCCGTCGGCAGAAAAACCTTCGAAATTTTCGTATCCGGCATGCGAGCCGGCGTATTGTCTTTGTCTTTGTCTTGCTTTTTCGAATTCTTCGGCGTTTTTCCAGTCTTTTCCGTATTTATCGTATTTTTTTCGATTTTCGGGGTTACTCAATACTTCGTTAGCTTCGTTTATTTCTTTAAATTTTCGTTCGGCTTCTTTATCGTTCGGGTTTACGTCCGGATGATATTTTCTTGCCAGTTTACGATATGCTTTTTTAATTTCGTCTTCCGAAGCATTTTTTGATACGCCTAATATTTTGTAATAATCGATATATTCCATCGAGCGTTTTTATTTTTTCTTATTTCGTTTTCTTTTGTATTCGTAGTCTTTTCGTTCGAGTTCGTATTGTTTTTTTACGACTTTTTTAAATTCGGAGAGTAATTTTGTGATTGCTTTTACTGCATCTTTGTCTTCTTCGGCAACAAGTATTTTTTTGCTTTTCATGTTTATTGATGCGCTTACTTTATAGAGTGCCGAAGATTTGTCTATTATTACTTCCAGAATTAAATCTTTGTCGTATTTTTTGAATAAATCTTCGAAAAAGGGTAATTTTTCTTCGCATTTGTTCATAATTTCTTCGCGAACCGATTCTTCCGCTTCTTTAATGTTTTTTACTTTAAGTGTTACCATAATTTTTTGTTTTGTTTATTTATAAAAAAGCACCGGTTGTGTTTTCCGGCAACCGGTGCCTTTGATTTTCGGTTAAGTTTTATTTCTTTTTATTTTCAAAAAAGTATTTTTTAAATTCTTTTAAAGATTCTTTTAACGAATCGAATTTGCTTGAGCTGTCTTCTTTGTTTTTAACTGATTTTTTGAGTTCTTTAATAGCATCGTTTAAAGGTGCATAGTCTCGGTCTTTTTTGCCGTATCCCATTTCTTCGGCAAGTTGAAGTTGGTATTCGGCATTGTCGAGCAGGTTGATAACTTCGTCTGCTTTGTCGTGGCTTTCGGCATCTATACTTGCTGCTTCTATGACCATTTGTTCGGCGTTAAGAACCGGTATCGGGATAACGTTTTTTTCGATAACCACGGTGCCGAGTACGCTTGTAAGTATATTTGCGGCTGCAATGGTATCGTTTTGTTCCATAGCTGCTACTGCATCTCTGATTGCAACAGGGTATGTTGCGGCAGGTATTAAATATGTATTTATTACGATTTCGCTTTTCATGTTATCGAGTATTTTGCTTGCTTCTCGATAATATCCTTTTGCCATTGCTTCTTTGGCAAGTTTTACGTTTTCGCGCACCGTTTCTATATCTGCCACGGTTTCGTTTCTTTCCAGTTCGACATTAACCGGTATAAGTTCTAAAGACGGGTCTTTAGCCAATAATACTTCGAGGTTTCCTATTAATTCTTTTCCTTTTTTTATTGCATCGTCTTTATTTCCTTCTATAAGTTGTTTTAAGACCGTTTGTGTTTCTAATATTGTTGATAATGCTTCTTCTGTTAAAGCGCTTTTTCGTTTTTCGGTTTCGGTCTTTACATCCGCAAGCATTCTTTGGTTAATGCTGTCGTTTTCGGCTTTTGTCAATGCCTCTTTTTGAGGTATTGCTTTGTCTGTTTTTTCTACCGCATTTTTATTTTCGTTGCATGAAGTTAATGCAAGCGATAAAACCAATGCTGCAAGGACGAAAAATTTTACTGACTTTTTCATTTTTTTTAAATTTTTAAAATTGTTAATGTTAATTAAGTTAAAATAACATTTGTTGCCGGCAACTATTATTTTCAAAACATCTTAAATTGAGCTTAGTTAAAATTTTGCTCATCTTTTTAAGCATTAACAAGAGTTACAAAATACATTCCCATACGTATTATTGTATAAAAAGTCAGTTTTTTGTTTCTTTTGAGCGACAATTTGTCATATTTGTTTATCATTTCAGGTCAAAATATCATAATTAAGAGAAATCTATTGATGCTCTTTCGAAAGGAAGCGAACGGTCGAATAAATATCTGTAAGTTGCGTATGTGCGGTATTGTTTGGCTCCGAGGTTTTCGCAGACTCTAATCATTTTCGGGTTAAAGTCGCCTATCCAAGTTAATACCGTGTCTTTGTATTTTTTTGTAGGGACAATTGTTTTTCCCGCAAAATCTATCATTGCTCCTTCTACGCCTTTTCCGTGGAAGTCGTGAGCAACTCCGAAAACGATACCGTACATTGTTTTAGGGGCTTTTTTATAGAGCATGAATTTTATTTTGCCTATAAGATTCATTTTGCCGTTTACGTGCTTGAATATTTGGTTTAGTTCCGGAAGGTTAAGATACATACCTATCGGACGGTTATCGTAAAATGCAAATATTACTATGTCGGGGTCTATTACGGGTTTCATCGCTTTAAACATTTTAAGTGCTGTTCTTGTTTCCATTTTCTTAAAATTTTTGCGAGTATGTCCCCATGCGTCGTTATAGACTTCGGTAAAGTTTTTTGCAACTTGTTCTAAACTCAGTCCTCTTATGTTCCGGCATTCGAATTTAGGATTTTGTCGTAAGATGTTTGCTTTTCGCACAAAAACTTCTTGTACGGGATCTTCCATCATACGGTGATACATAAGTTGTTTGTAATATATTTTAAATCCGTAGTTTTCAAATAATTTTATGTAATATTCCGGGTTGTAGTTCATACCGTAAGTATTGGGGTCGGTAAAGTTTTTTATAAGCAACCCCCAGAATTGGTCTTTTTCGCCGAAGTTTATCGGTCCGTCCATAGCTTCGGCACCTTGTTCTTCGAGCCATTTTTTTGCCGTATCGAAAAGTAAGTTTGCTGCTTCTTGATTGTTTATGCTTTCGAAGAATCCTATTCCTCCGGTTTTTTGTTTGAATTGTTTGAAGTATTTAGGGTGTACCCAAGCGGCTATTCTTCCTGCCGGTTTTCCGTCGTTTGTTTTCAGAATCCAACGTTTTGCGTTGTTTCCGTTGTAGTATTTGTTTGTTTTTTTGTGAAATTTATTTTCGATATCGTTTTCGAGATGCGGTATCCAATTCGGGTCGTTTTTGTATATTATATGCGGAACTTTATGAAATTCCTTAATTGTTTTTTTATCTTTGACTTCGAAAATTTCCATGTGTTTATTTTTTATTATTTCTATTGCCGCACGGAATCGCACGATTAAAATAATTATTCCCTTGTGTGTGTTTAATAATTATTTTAATCATGCTTGTTTCGTATTATTTTCTTAAGAATGCCGTAAGTTGTTTTCTGAGACCTACCGAAACTTTAACGGGCAGCATATTATAATAAACGGGTTTGTTTTCTTTGTTAAGTAAATATACTTTTTGTTCTTTTCCCGTTATAATTTCTTCGTTATCTATGTTTAGGGCTTCTCCGAGATATATGCCTTCGTATTTAGCGTCCGTATCGGGTAATATTGATTTTATTTCTGCTCCTATAAGTTTGTTGTCCGGGTCGCCTAAAAGGTTTAATGCTTCCCGGTTTAAGAATTCGATTTTATTTTCTTTATTTATCGTAATTACTGCATGTGGTAATTTTTCGAAAGTTTTTTTTGCGAATATATATGCTGTTTCGGTATTGAGGTATAATTCGCGCATTTCTTCTTTTACTTGTTCTACGCGCCTGTTCATACGTTCTTTTAAAGCGTCTGTTTCGTCGAGGCAGTTTTTTATTTGTGTTTCTTGTTCTTTAATTTTATCTGCAAAGCTGATTTGTTTAGAATAATCGTATCCTAAGAATTTTAATGATACGATATTATCGTTTATGTCTTTTACGGGCATAATTATTCCGTAAAAGTAAGCCGGATTGTTTTTTTTGTCTTTAAATTGTATTTCTCCTTCGTAAGCTTTGCCGGTATTTATTATGTCGGATATTATGCTTTCGGGGTTTTGGTGGGGGTTTTCGGCAAGTATGTCTGAGATGTGTTGTATGCCGGAATCTTCGTCTTTATAATTAAGTTGTTCGGCAAGTTTTTTTCCGATTTTAAGCAGTTCTCCGTTTATCTGAAATTCGGCGGTATATAATAAGTCGTCTGTAAGGTTAAGTTTTAAAGTTGCATTTTTTATTTCGGATACCAGTTTTGTCGCGTCTATACCGAGGAAAAGAATTTTTTCGTTTTTCCCTTTTTCGTTTTTGAGTCCTATATAAGATGATTCTATCCAGATTGTTTTTCCGGTTTTTGTAAGATGTTTAAGCAACCCTTCGAAGTGAGAGTTTTTGTTAAGGATTGTATCTTTTAGTTTGTCAAACCATTCCGAGTCTTCGGGAGAGGCAAATTTCAGTATATCTTCGTTTTCTATTTCGGAATTTGATTTGTATTCGAAAAGTTTAAGGAATTTACGGTTTGCAAAAAGCAGTTTTCCTTCGTTTGAAAATTCGGCACGAATTAGAGCTTTGTTTGTAGAATCTTGATACGAACGGAAAGCCGCACTTTGTATATCGGCATTTTCCTGCAATTTTTTCATCTCGAAGATTGTTTTTCGCAGTTCGTCTTCTCTGCTTGAGAGAGCGCTTGCCTGTTCTCTTGATTCTTTAAGCAGTGCTGCCGTTTCTTCGTTAATTTTGAGTGTAGATATCGTCATGGCGGTATTTTCGGCAACTTGTTCTATGAATTTTATTTCATAGTCTTCGTATTCTTTAAAAGATG
Organism: Chlorobiota bacterium; assembly: GCA_013153865.1. GTDB lineage: Bacteria > Bacteroidota > Bacteroidia > Bacteroidales > JAADGE01 > JAADGE01. The sequence continues at coordinate 14,459 of JAADDR010000117.1, forward strand.
CCAGTTCTATTGCGCCGTGAATAACTCCTTCTTGTGTAACAACCGGAACTATAAGCAGACTCCTCGGTTTGGCATGTCCTAAACCGGATTCTATTTCGAGATAGTCTTCGGAAATATTTTTCAGGTATGCGGTTTTTTTTTCGAGTATGCATGCTCCTACTAATCCTTCGCCCCATTGCAGTTCTTTGTCGGCAAATCGTTTTCTTCCGGAAGCAAAATTTGCTGCTTCTTTGATTTTTTTGTTTTCGGGGTCTGTTTCGTCAATTAAATAAAATGCTGCCTGATATGCGTCAACATATTTAACCAGTTCGTTAGTCAGTGTTTTTGTAAGGACTTCTATATTATCGTTATATTCTCGCAATACGGCTCCGAAGTATGCCAGCCCTTCGGATGTTTTTGCTCTTTGGGCATCTTCTTTTTTTCTTTTTTCTTCTTCTTGTTGACGTTTTTCTATTTCTTCGCTGAG
>JAADDR010000179.1 GCA_013153865.1 Chlorobiota bacterium
AAACTATATTAAAAAATATTTCTTTAATTATTATACGGTACTTGAAAAATTAATTCTTGATACGCAAGCGAAAATCTTTAGAAACTTCCCTGAAGAAATTAAAAAAACATACGAAATAAAATTCCCGTTTGAAAAAATTATTGCATATTCAGGTATTGTAAGGGGTGTAGGTTCATACTACATTACCGCCGATATTCCTATGTCGGAAGATATTTATAAAAGAGTATTTTTAAATTATTATCATTCGAAAAACATATTGCCTATTAAACTTTTAAGCGAAAAAGATCAGGCAATGTACAATTCTAAAAACTTCAAAAAAACCGAAAAAGATATTCAAACTATTATTTTCTACTTACAACAAGCAAATAACGAATACTATTTAACAGATAATTTTAACGGTTATCCTATAGATTCTATCGACTACTTTAACTTATTTACAAAAAGAATTAACTATTTTCAAAAATCAATTGCGAACTTGAACTCTTTAGTAAATCAACAACTAAATCAAATCACATCTAATGCAACAAAAAACTTAATTATCAACCTTGTAATATTCTTACTTGGAGTACTTATTTTCATAATCGGTCTTTATATTCAAAAACTTATTAAAGATCACATTCAAGAACTTTCAGAACTTCTTACTTCATTATCTCCTATTACAGGCGAAACAACAAAAATCGACGTCGGTTCCGCTCAAGGTCTTCACAAAGCGGTCGAAACGGTTGAAAACGCAATCAAAATTACACAAGAATCGATTAAAAAAGCCGAAGAAGCTACAAAAGCGAAATCACTATTCCTTGCGAATATGTCTCATGAAATCAGAACTCCTCTTAACGGTATTTTAGGTTTCCTTGAAATGCTAAGAACGACGGATATGTCTGCAGAACAAGAAGATTATGTAAATACAATCGAACAAAGTGCGAAAAACCTACTTCAAATCGTTAATAATATTCTTGACGTTTCAAAAATCGAAAGTAATAAAGTATCTCTTGAAGAAATCGACTTTAAAGCTATCGACGAATTCGAAAACACACTCGAACTTTTCTCAACTCCATGTGCACAAAAAAACATTCAATACGTTGCAGAAATATCGCCTAATATTCCTAAAACGTTAAAAGGTGATATTCTTAAAATTAAAGAAATATTACAAAACTTAATAAGCAACGCCGTTAAATTTACACATCCTGAAGGATTAATAAGCGTTAAAATCAAACTCCAAGATATCGTTGACAATAAAGCAAGAATATACTTCGAAGTAAAAGATAGCGGTATCGGTATGAGTGAAGAACAAAAAGAAAAAGTTTTTGAAGCTTTTGCTCAAGCTGACGAATCCGTTACAAGAAAATACGGTGGTACGGGTCTTGGACTTACAATCGTTAAAAGTTATATCGAAATGATGGGTGGTGAGATACACGTCGATAGTGAAATAAACAAAGGTAGTAAATTTTATTTTACACTTGAATTTCCTGTTATTGACGCAGACCCGAGATTCAAAAGAAATACGTTTAATAATATGACATTTGCAATTTTAAATACCTTTAAAGATACGTTAAGAAAAGAGTATTCGTTAGAATATCTAAACTATTTCGGAGCGGCAAAAATCGGATTTAACAGTGCAAACGAACTGAAAAAAATTATGGAATCGGAAAAAATTAACGGAATAATTGCGTTTGTTGAAGAATCTGATACAAAAGAAATCGAAAATCTTTCGGAAATTTCATTACCATTAATCACTATAGCATCTTATTCTCAAAAAGAATTCATAAATAAACTAAATCCTGATTTTCAAATATTCGATCCGAACGTTCCGTCAAAAACATTCTCATTCCTAAGAGACGTCGCCGAAGAAAAATTCGTTAAAACGACTAAAACAACTAAAAAAGTAGCTGAAAAACCTTTATATAAATTAAGAGCTTTAATAGCGGAAGACAATCCTATTAACTTAAAATTACTTCAAACAACTCTAAAATCTATGGGTATTCAAACGGATACGGCTGAAAACGGACTTATTGCGTTTAATAAATACTCAATGAATCCTGATAAATACGACGTAATCTTTATGGACGTTCAAATGCCTGTAATGGACGGTGTTGAAGCCACTCAAGAAATTTTAGAATTCGAAAAAGAAGAAGGAATCCCTCATACACCGATAATTGCCGTTACCGCAAACGTATTAAAAGGAGATAGAGAAAGATTCCTTGGTGCGGGTATGGATGATTATATTTCAAAACCTATCGAGAAAAAGGAACTTCAAAGAGTCCTTGAAAAAATTCAACAACACAATTATTCGTTCGATTCACCTCAAGAAGAAAACGTAATAGATGAACCGTATGATGAAATTAAAGAAATAAAAGTTGAAGAATCCCATACTATGGAAAAATCAACTCCTATAGGAAAAGAAAAAATAATAATAGCCACTGAAAGTCCGTTTTTGGCAAGTTATTTTAAAAACATTCTTGATATAAAATTCGAAACGGCTTCAAATGTTAAACAATTAACGACAAAATTAGACCCTAATGCTAAAAATATTCTTTTAATAGAAGAAGACTTTAATAATGCCGATTTGACAAATTTATTAAAAATAGTAAAAGCGGAAGTTCCGAATATTAAAATTATTATCATCGGAGAGACTGAAAATGAGTTTGCAGATGATATAATTTCGGACTTAAATCCTGACAATATCAAATCAACCATAAAAAGGTTAAGCAATGCAGAATAAAAAAATATTAATAGTTGACGATGATGCGATTAATCGCAAGCTTTTAAGCGTAACGCTTAAAAAAATCGGTTATGAAGTAATAGAAGCCGAAAACGGAGTGGAAGCATTAACAAAAATCACTCCGGAAATTTCTTTGGTGCTACTTGACTTGAAAATGCCGGTAATGGACGGTATCCAGTTTATGCAAGCACTAAAAAACGAAAAACCCGAATGTTTAAACATTCCTATTTTAGTATTAACTACTGATGATGAAAAAAAAGAAGACGCAAGACTTGCAGGAGCTAAAGAAGTATTAATAAAACCTATCAGTCCGATAGAACTTCCGGATAAAATAGCAAGCTATATTAAATAAGCTTGCTATTTATATACTCTAAGTTCATTATACAAACTATCTCTCTCAACCGGTATAAATCCGGCATCTTTAATCTGAAAAATCAACTCTTCCATATCAAGCCCGTTTTTTGAAGCGG
>JAADDR010000147.1 GCA_013153865.1 Chlorobiota bacterium
AATTGACAGTGATATTTTAATTTTTTTCGTTTATGTCGTTTTCATATTTTTTTCTGAGATTTCGGCGTAAGGCATACATTCCGGCGGCAATTATTACGAAAATAAAAAAATACCAACTTTCGCTTAAAGAAAATCTTATTGTTTTGCTTATGCCTGCCGAAAGACTCATTATTGCCACGGCAATCCAAAGGATTTCTCTTGCTTTTGAAGGTTTAGGGTTTTTGTCCATGGTTTATATTTTAATGCCTATTAACAGTATGTCGTCTATTTGCTCGTAATTTCCCATCCATTTTTTAAGTATTTTTTCGGCAAGCATTTCTTGTTCGGTCATAGGGAATTTGCTTATATACAAAAGCATTTCTCTAAATCGTTTGCTGTTGAATTTTTTTCCTTTGCTTCCTCCGAATTGGTCTGCATAGCCGTCGGAGAACAGATAAATAAGGTCGTTTTTTTTAAGCGGTACGTATTTGTTTTTAAAAGGTATGTCGTTAAGTTTTTTATTGTATCCTACGGGCATTCTGTCGGCTTCTATTTTAGCGAGTTTTTCGTTTCGTATTATGTATGCCGGGTTATTTGCTCCGGCAAAGTTGAGCATCATTTTTTCTTTGTCTATAATTACCAAAGACATATCCATTCCGTCTTTTCTTTCGTTTTCTCCGTGCGAAGTAAGTGTTGTAATTATTTTTGCTCTGAGTGTTGTAAGTATATCTGCAGCTTTTATTTCTTTGTCTTTTTTTACCGTATCGTTAATTATTTCGTTTAAGAAAGATATTCCGAGCATGCTCAGGAATCCTCCGGGAACGCCGTGTCCGGTGCAATCTACCGCTGCAATAAGAAGTTTGTTTTTAGCTTCGTTAATCCAGTAAAAGTCTCCGCTTACGATGTCTCTCGGTTTAAAAAGTATAAAAAATCCGGATACGTATTTTGTGTATATGCCTGTATCCGACAGGGCAGCTCTTTGTATTTTTCCTGCATATCTGATGCTTCCGGTTATTTCTTTGTTTTGAAAATCTATTTTTTTGTATTGTTCGTATATTTCGGCGTTTTGTTTTTGAATAAGTTCGTTTTGAGCTTGTATTTCGCTTGTTCTTTCTTGTACTTTTGCTTCAAGTATTTCGTTGTATTCTTTTATTTTGCGTTGTTTATTTCTGTAGAATGCCGAAATTCCGGATGATATTGATATAAGAAAAACGGTAAATACCGCAACTATAAACCATGATGTTTGCCATAACGGAGGTTTTACTTCTATTATTATTTTTAAGGTATTGCTTTTTTCGTTAAGTGCGTTAACCGCATATACCGATAATACGTGTTTTCCGGGTGTGAGTTCGGGTATTGAGAAATACGGATTGCGTGTTTTTATAAATTCGCTTTTGTCGGCAACGTCTATACCGTAAAAGTAATTTACGAATCCTTTTTTGAGGTATCCGGGTGAAGATAATCGTACGGTAATGCTTTTGTAATTGCTGTTTAATTCGAGGTATGACCTGTTTTTGAAAAATCTGCCTCTGAAATCTTTTATTCCGGTAAGGAATATTTTAAAGGGTTCTTTGTGAAGTAATGTGTCGTTTGTTATTTGGAATATTCCGTTTTCTCCGGTTATAACCCAGATGTTTTTTTGTCTGTCGATGTTTATTTTTTTAATATTGTTGAAAATCCATGCATATTTGAGTTTTACGTTTTGCGGATTGCTTGTGTATAATATTTCGCTTCCTTTGTTTACGGTAAAACTGCTGTCGTTAAGTAAATAAATTTTATCGGCTTCGTTAAGTAAAAATGTTAATTCGGGGTCTTCGGAGATGTGTTTGTATTTAGGGTCGTATTTCCATGCTTTTGTATCCGTAAGAAATATGAATTTGTTGTTTTCTTTTGTTATTATAATGTCTTCGTCGAAGTTGGTATTCATGTTAAATTCTTCCGTTGATATAACTCTTGCTCCGGATATTTTAAACAGAAATACTTTTTGCGAGCTTGTAGCCCACAATGTAGAGTCGTTTACCGTGTATATTGATTTCAGAGTAACTTCTTTCAGTCTGCTTCCTTCTATTTTACGTATTTTAAAATCATTATCCGATTTTGTAATTTTAAAAAGACCTTTTGATGTTCCGGCGTAGAATACGTTTTTGTCTGCTCGGCATCCTGTGTCGTATATATATGCTTCGGGAATTACGGTAACGGGCATAGAGTCTTGCTTATCAATAAAAAATAATCCCGAGTTTGTGCTTATAAGCAATCCGTTTCGGTATTCTGTTAATGCTTTGCATTTGTTGTTTATGCCTTTTATTTTTTTGTATGTAAATTTTGTGGAATGAAGTTCGTAAATTTTTTTGTATTCCGTTATTGTCTTGTATTCTGTTTTGTATGAGTATTTTCTGCTTGTTTTTTTTCTTTTTCCCGATTTTTGTTTAGTTGTGTTATCTTCTGTTTGCGTGTCGGTTTCTTCTTCGGCTTCTTTTTCTTTTTTCTTTTTTTCGCGTCTTTTTTTCCAGCGTTTAAAGAAATTGCTTTCTTCTTCGATGTTGTTTTCGATATTATTGTATTCGTTTATGCTTTCCTTAACTTTATCGCTTAAGTAACTGTTGTTTATTTGTCCGGTTCTTATTTTTCTTACGTATTTTATTTTTTTGTTTTCGGCTATTTTAACTTCTTCGTAGCTTTTTATTTCGGATAATTTGAACAGACCTTCTCCCGTTGCGACATACAAAGTGCTGTCAAAGAATTTTACGGCATTTATGTTTCCTTGTAATCCGGGGTAGTTGTTAAAATTTTTAACCGGTATGTCGAAAGCTGCTCTGCTTGCTCCGTATTCGTGTGCCAGCCAAAGACCTCCGTCGCGGTCTCTGTTATATGCAAAAATTTCGTCGTCGGGTAAGCCGGTTCTGTAGTTAAGAGTGCTTATTGTTTTGCCGTTTTGTTTGTTAAGGATTACGCATCCGCCGTTGAGAGTTGTAACAATAAATCCGGTTTTGTCGAAATCTCCTCCTCCGTTTATTATACTTTCTTTAATGTATTCTTTAGAGTCTGTTTCGAAAGGGCTGTAATTTGTTCCGTCGAATAAATATATTTCGTTGTTGCTCATTCCCGTTATTATGTTGTTTTTATACGGGAAACTGAATAAAATACTGTTTTCGGAGAATATTGAATCGCTTGTAACATTTGTGAAAGTATTTCCGGAGAGGTGTTTTAATCCTTCGTTTTTAAAATTTACGAACAGTTTTTCGTTGAGTTTAAAAATTCCGGTAACGGTTCTTTTTTTATCGGTAAAAAGAGTTTTTATTTTTTTTGTTTTAATGTCGTATGATACGATTTTGTGTTTTCCGGAAAATATTACTTCGTTTTTATTTACGATGATATTATCGTAAGCATTGCTTTCATAGTGTTTGTCCGATAGGGAGAAATATGAAAATTCTCCGTTTTTGTTTTTTTTAATTATTCCGTATCCTTTTTTGCATGCCGCATAAAAGATATTATTTGTGATGTCTTTTTTTATTAAATTAGGAGAGTCTTCTATGCTGATGTTTTCTTCTGTTTCTCCGTCGAAAAAAGTAATTCCCGAGTTATCGGCAAATACCGTAATGCCGAGACTGTCGGTGCATATTGCTTTTATGTGTTTAAGTTTGGAGAATGTAAAGTTTGTTATGTAAGGATATCCTTCGGGCAGTTTGTTTATGCTTGTATCTTTTTTTATTTTGTTCGATACAATTATGTTTTGTTTAATTTTGTTGTTGCTTTTAAAAAAGAAACCGGAAAAAAATAATAAAACAGAAAAAAGCAGAGTTGAATAAAACGTAAGTTTTGTCATTTTGAGAGTGATTAAATTTTCTCGGATATACTCGAAAAATACCGAAGAGTAACATCCGAAATCGTAAATATATTTTTTTTACGGGAAAAAATCAAAATTGTTTTTAAAAAATTAAGGATAAAAGTGTTTATTTTGCAGTGTTATAATGAAATTATCAAGAAAAATATTGTTTTATACGGCGGTTGCTCCTATTAAGTTTTACCGTTATGCCATATCTCCTTATATTCCGGCGAGTTGCCGTCATGTTCCGACATGCTCCGAATATGCCGTTGAAGCGATAAGGATACACGGGTTGAGAGGGGTTTTTATGGCAATGAAAAGAATTTCGAGATGTCATCCGTGGGGGTCTTCCGGTTATGACCCCGTTTTGCCTAAAGGTATGCATAAAATTAAGGTTAAGAAATTTGATGCCGAAAAATACGGGCAAATCGAATGAATTCTTTTTTTAAAATAAGTAAGTTGATTTTATTGTTTTCGGTTGCGGTATTTTTGTTTATTTATCCGTGGACTAAGGAGCCGAAGCATTTCAGAGCCGAAGACGTTAATTGGGAAATATTAAAGTCTGCCGGGAGGATAAAAAAGTTTGATTTCGAGCGTTCGGCTTTTGTTGATTATTTGCGTTTGGGGGATTCCGTGCGTAAATTAAACGGCAGGAAAATAATTATAAAGGGTTTTTATAAAAAAGAACTTCACGAAGGCAAGATGCATATGTTGCTTACCGAAACCGTAACCGACGTGTGTTTTATGTGTTCTCACGACGAGCATTACGAAGCGGCGGAGCTTATTCCCGAGCCCGGGGAAGGTAAGTTTTTCGAGTCGTTAAAAGATGACGAGTTTATACGAGTTTCGGGGATTTTTGTTTTGTGCGAGGGTAACGACGGTTTTATATATCGTATTGAAAATGCAAAAGCGGAAATTTTATCGGGGGATGATTAAATTTTGTCGTTTTTATGTAATAATCAGCATTTTTTTGTGTTTATTACAGTATGAAAATGTTTTAATTAAGGGTTACGATTTTGTTATTAATTTAAAAAAATAAAAAAAATTATGAAAAAGTATCTTGTTTTATTGTTGATACCTTTGTTTTTTGCATGCGGCAAGAGCAAAGAAGAAATCAGACTGGAAAGAGAGGTTGACAGTTTAAAGCGTATTACGTCTCAGGACAGCGAGTCTATTAACGAATATTTGAGAGTATTTAACGAAATACAGCAAAATATTAACGAAATAAAGCAAAAGGAGAATATTATCACTACGAAAACGACCGGTGATAATGAGTTGGAGGAGACAGATGTTGAAGCCATAAATAATGATATATTGGCTATTTACGAAATGATGCAGGAGAATAAGAAAAAGTTGTCTTATTTACGCAGAAAGTTGGCAAAATCCAATAATAAAAATTCGGAATTGAAAAAAACCATAGCTTTGCTGAACGAAAATATAGCACGCAAAGATGTGGAGATGGCTGATTTAAGGGCACAATTGCAACAGAAGAATATTGATATTTCCGGGTTAAACGCTAAGTTGGATTCTTTAAATAAAAGTTATAACGAGTTAAGTTTGGAAAACGAGAGCAAGGATGTTATTATAGAATCGCAGGATGCTCAAATAAATACGGCTTATTATATTATTGACTCTAAAAAGAATCTTAAAGAAAAAGGTATTTTGGAATCTGACGGAGGTTTTATAGGCATAGGTTCCAATACAAAAGTAAAACTTAATGAGTCTGAATTTAAACAAATTGATATTCGCGAAGTTACGTCTTTTGATTTGAATGATGCCAAAAAAGTTCAGTTGATAACCGATCATCCGGAAGGTTCTTACGAGCTTCTTAAAAACGATAAAGGAAGATATTCGGAGTTATCGGTAACAAATCCGGAAGAGTTTTGGAAGATGTCTAAATATTTGGTTATTTCCGTGAAATAGTATTTGCCGGTAATAAAAGAATAAAACCGCCCGTAATAATTCGGTCTTGCAACATCGAACTTTCGGGCGGTTTTATTATCGTGATTATTTTACCGTTACGAATGTGCCTCCTTTTCGCGCAAATATGCCGGGGTCATACATTGCTTCGCAATTTATCGGCGGCATTACGAATTTGCCGGCATAGCTTGCGTTAAGCAATACCCTGAATGTTTTGCTTCTTCCTCTCGGTAAATCGAAATAAGTGTATATGCGGTCGTCTCTTATGTCGATATTGTCGGCATTGCCGTAAGATACATATCCGGTGTTGTATAGTCTTGTGTTTATTATTTCCCATCCGGAGGGGAATATTTGAGTTAGAGCCATATTTTCGTACGAGTTTTGTATGCCGGGATGCGAAATCGTAACTTCCGCGATAAAGTCAGTGCCTTGGTTTATATTTTCCGGATTAATGTATGTGCCGTCGGGCAAATAATATTTTACCGACATTCTTAAATCTTTTTCGGCATCGGTAAATTTTCCGGTTTCGGGTATTCCCTGCATTATAATTCTGATATACAGCATTCCGTTTCCTGTATTTTTAATTTTTATTTTTCCGTTTCCCGTTTTTTTGATGTTAAGGTCGGTAAGTAAAACTGATTTATTTGAGTTTACGCTTTTAAATTTTCCGGAATTTACGGAATAGTCGTATTTTATTCCTTCGGAAATGTTTTTAGAGTTGTATTCGGAAACTGCCATTAATGCGTATGCGGTTGTTTGTGTGCTCATGTATGTGTTTTCCGAAAGTTTTTCGGATATTTCTTTGAGTAATTTGAAGGCGAGAGTTTTGTTGCCCGTAAGCGTAAGTGTTTCGAGTATCATTGCCTTGTCGCGTATGTCCGAACCGAATGTATTTGAAAGTTCGTTGTATTTTTTTATGTTTGTGTTAAGCCCGGCGATCATATTTTTTGCCGTTGTTTTTTTTCCTGCGACGAAATATGCTGCTGCGAGTCTCCATTTTGCGGCAGTTGATATGTTTGATATATTTTTCATTCTGTTCATTGCGCTTTTTTCGGCATCTCCCGCAAGGGCAAGGGTATAAAGTCTGTATGCTTGTTGTAATTGTGATGAAGGACCGTCGTTAGTCCAGTTTTTCGCTTTGTTTTTTTGGTATTTTTTCCATGATTTTATCATGCTTGCCGGGACCGCATATCCTTTCTTTTTTGCTTCTATAATAAAATGACCTGCGTAATTTGTGCCCCATACGCTTACGTTACGGCTGTTTTGCCAGTATGCAAATGCTCCCGACGGCAGTTGAAAGTCGCTTAATCGTTTTATACCTTCTTTGATGTTATATTGCGTTTGTTTGCGTTGTTTTTCGGATAAATCCGCCAAATCCGGCAGGTATAATTGGGGGAATACCGCCGATGTTGTTTGCTCTACGCATCCGTAAGGGTATTGCATAAGGAATTTCAGTCTTTTTTCTAAATTAATGGGAGGAACAGAAGATACTTCGAGGGTTCCGGAGTTTGTTCCTTCTATACCCGCCGTTGCGTAGTTTATTTCTTTTGTTTCTCCGGCTTGTAATACGGTTTCGGATATATTGTTTATTTTCGGGTTAGGGTTGCGAATGTCGATGTTTATTTCGTATTCGGCTTTATAGTTTCCGGAGGATGCGTTTAGGGTTACTTTTCCTTTGCCTGTTTTGTTTCTGACTTTAAGTTCGAATGTTTCGAATTGTTCTCCGGGGTTGTTAAATGTTATTGTTTTACGGTTTTGTCCGTTTACGGTAAAAATATTATTTGTTTTAACCGATATTGTTACGTTTTTTATGTTGTTTTTTTGTGTGAAAATACTTACCGGAAGTTTTACCGTTTCGCCCGGGGCGAGTATTCTCGGTAAGGATGCCGTAATCATCAGCGGTTTTGTTACGGTAACGGTTTTTTCGGCAGATCCGTATGCTTTATTGTTTCCGGCAACTACCATTACTCTTACCGAGCCCGTGTAGTTTTTGATTTTAAGAGTATGAGTATCAGAGCTTCTTTTTTTGATTGTGAACGGACCGAGGAATTTTACCACAGGTTTAAATCTTAGTGCTTTACCGTTTGTAATCGGTTCTTCGTCCGCACCTCCTCCTACGGCTAAAAGTCGTTCGATTTTTCCTCCGTATGCTCCTATAACTTGGTCGAACATGTCCCATGTTTTTATTCCGAGAGCTTCTTTTGCAAAGAATTTTTCGGCAGGGTCGGGTGTTTTGAATCGTGTAAGGTCGAGTAATCCTTCGTCGACAACGGCGAGAGTATAGGTCATTTCTTTTCCGTTTTGTTCGGAAATTGTTATGTTGAATTTTTTATCGCTTTCTATTTTATCCTGCATTTTAATTTCCGGTTTAAGTCGTGTTTCGGGGTCTTCTACCATCAGCGGTATTGTTCCGTACATTCTTATCGGTAAATCGTTTGCGGTTTGGTTATGAGGTTGCAGCAGCGTAACGCTGACATATATGTTCGGGGTCATTTCTTTTGTCAGTTTAAAATCGAATTTTGTTTCTCCTTCTTCTGTTTCTATCCAGAATGATTTAAGAATTTTCGTGCCGCTTTCTATGTTTATCAGAGCTCTTCCGTTTTTTCCGGAAGGTATGGTGATAACGGCTTTGTCGCCTGTGTAATATTTGTCTTTATCGGAAACGAACTTTAGCATTGCGGCACCTTCGGCATCGGCTTTAAGAGCATGCCCCGACCAATACGGCCAGTCTATGAATATTATTTTTCCGGTTGAATGTCCGGATACCGGGTCTTCGGCAATTATAAGGTATTGTCCCCAGTCGGAGTGTCCGACTTTTATGTTCCGGGTTGCTTTGCCGTTGTATGTTGTTATTGTTTCGTCTTTTATCAATGTTGCGGAGTTTCTGAAGTTGTAACTTGATATGTTATTGTTTTCGTCGAACCACCATCTTCTGTTAAGTTTGTAAAGTTTTACGTTTATTAGGCGTTTTTCTTTTACGGGTTTGCCTTCCGGAGTGAGTATTACGGTTTCTATTTTATGTTTTTTATCCGTGAATAAGATGTTTTCCGTTCCGTTTCCTTCGGGTACTTTTATTCCCACATACGAGTTATACGGCGAGTATGGTACGGAGTATTGGTCGATACTGAAATTTCCTCCGTTTTCGAATGCTTTTGTGAAAAATACCGCATTAAGCATTCCGGGAGAGCTGTTTTCCGTAAAGAAATTTATGTTGAATTTTATGTTGCCGTTTTCGTCGGTTTTTCCGTTAAATATTTCTTCTGTTCTTGTATTGTATTTTTTTACGGGGTTGTCGAAATTGTAGTCGGAATATCCTTTAAATACGGTTTTTACCGGATATAGTGATGCGTCTGTTTTGACTTTAAGATTTTTTCCGGGTGTTCCGTGGAGGTGTTTTATGTTTATTGTTGCCGTATTTTTTCCGTCTGCTTTAAGTATTTTACGGTTGAGTTTCAGGTTTATTTTAAGTCTGTTTGGTTTTATGGTTTCTATTTTTATTGTTTTGTCGAAGTTTACGGTTCCTACTGATACTTTTACGGTATAGTTTCCCGTAACTGCATTTTTGTCGGAAGTTATAAAGAACGGGTAGAATCCTGTTTTGTTTTTATATTGTATTTCTTTTTTTACGAGTTTTCCTTGCGGGTTTATGAATTTAAATATCAGCGGATGTCCTTCGGGTATATTGTTTTGTTCGTCGTTAAGTATAAATGTTGTAAATATTGTGTCGCCGGGTCTCCAAACGCCTCTTTCTCCGTATATATATCCTTTTATTCCTTTTTCGACTTTTACTCCCGATATGTCGAATTTGCTTAGTGACAGTGTGTTACCGTCGCTTAGTTTCAGGTATGCTCTTTGTGTTCCGTGTTTTGCTATAATAAAGTAAGGTTTTTCGAGGTCGGTTAAAGTAAGCATTCCGTCGGGGTCGGTGTTTCCGCTTGCAAGTAATTGTTGTTGATAGTCGTATATTTCTATTGCGACTCCCGATTTTGGTTTTGTTGTAAGCAAGTCCGAAGTAAATATGCTGATATTTCCGTTTTGAGATTGTTTTGCCGTAAGTCCCAAATCGGAAGCTATGATGTTTTTTGCTGCTTTTCTTTTGTTGCCGTAATATGCTTTTTTGCAAGGGTTGTCTCTGTCTTCCCAATAGTCGAAATAGTAATAATCGTAGTCGTCGTATTCGTCGTATTCGTAGTTATCCCAGTCTATGTCTTCGTTTATGTTTTCGGTTATTTCTTCGTTATCTGTTTCGGTGTTATTGTCTTGGTTGCACGGGTAAAGGGAATATTGTTTTTTGAAGTTAAGTTCTATTCTGTAAACGGCTCCGGGTTCGGTGTTTATGATTTTATTAAGGTCGAGTGAATAGCGGTTGGGGACACCGAAATCCGAGACGTTGAATTCGGTAAGGTCGAGTTTTTTTCGTATTATCGGTTTGGCAACTTGTCTGAGGTTATAATTTCCTTCTATTTCGTTGTCTTGCAGGAATTGCATTATGTTGCTTTCGTAAATTTTTATAACCGTAACATCAACGGCTTTGAGGTTTACGGCTTCGAAAGGCAGTATCAGACCTTTTTTTCCCGATGGCAGTATTGTTCCTTTTCCTAAGAATTTTACTTCGGGTTTAAGTGCTTCGAAAGCCATCTTGAACGATGTGTCTGTTGTAAGTTTGTATCCGAGAACGTTTTTAATTCCTTCGAATATTTTTACTTTTCGTATTTTGTTTATTCGTTCGTTTGCGTATACTTTTATGTTGTTGTCGTCGATTATGTAACGTAAATTGTTTATTCCTTCGACAGAGATTAACCCGTTAAGGTTTTGTGTTTCGTCGAGGGGGTCGGTAAATTGCAGTTGCAAGTATTGTTCCGGGTATTGTGTTACTTTTGAGGATATGAGGTTAAAGTCTCCTATTGCGGGAATTGTTATTTCGGTTTCGTCTTTTTTTTCGGCACCGATACTTTCTCCGTCCCATTTTAATAATATTTTGACGGGTTTGTTAAATCTTTCTATACTGTCTATTATAAAGGTGTGTTTTGTGTTGTCTATGTCGGAAGACCATTTTATTTTGTATTTTTTATTGTTTCCTTCGATTGTAAGTATTTGTTTTACGGCTTCGGGGTCTGCGGCATCCGCAGTATTGAGTGTTCCGGTAATTTGCTGGTATTTAAGTTTTTTTTTGTCGATTGTTTTTTGTTCTTCTATTCGGTAGTCGAAAGTTTGTTTTATTGTTTTGAATTTGAAGATGAATGTTTCGAGCTTGTTTTCGGTTTCGGTAAGTTTGCCCAGATTAAATTCGGCAATATATTCCGTTCCGGATTCGAACGGTTTTTCGGGTATGAATTCTATTGTGTTGTTTATTAATGAATATTTACCGTTAATTGAGGGTGAAAATTCGAAGAGTTTTTCCGGCAGTTGTTCTTTGTTTTTTATTTTGTCGGTAACAAGACTTGTAAGTTTTATTTGAACCGGGTCGTTTTTTGATATAATACCGGATGTGTAAGCCGTAACGTATTTTGCAAACTCGGGATTTGTCGCGTTTATTTTTTTTTCTTTAATGTTACGTGTGATAAGTATAAGTGCCGTAATAATGACAATTAGTCCTGCCGCATAAAGGATAATTTTTTTGTTTTTCATTTTTCGATGTTATAGTGTTTTGTTTTGAGTTTATAAATATACGTTATTTTTGTTTTATATTGATTGTTTTTTTTATGTTATTCAGTTTTTGTTTTGCCAGTTTTTTAATATTGTCGTTATTGTTGTTTTCAGTCGTTTTTTTGAGTATTTTGATATATTCGTTTTTTTGTTTTTCGTTTGCGATATCAATTTTAAAAGATGCAACGGCTTTGTATCTGAATTTGGGGTAAGGGTGTTTCATTAGTTTAAGGTAAATATTGTTCAGTTTTTCGGATTTAATATTATTAAGGTTGTCGAATGCTTCGTTTTTGTCGGCATATAACGGGGCTTTGTCGAGTATGTTTATGTATTGTTCGGTTGTGTAGTTTTCTTTTTTTAAGCATAAAATTGCATTGTCGGGGTCGAAATTCATAAAAAGAGGTTTTTCTTTTATTTTGAACCGGAATGTTTGTTTTTGTTCGGTTATAATTATTTTTTTTGTTATTACGGAGTCTTTAAGGTAGATATCTACGGCAGTTTTTATTTTGTAAAGAGGCGCTTTTTCTTGGTTTTGGTTTTGTTTGATTGTTACGGCAGCGGTTTTGGTGTTTGTATCGTAATCGTAAATAATGTTAAGTTCGGGTATTCCTTTGTTTAGGAACCATTCGTTAAAGAACCAATTCATGTCTTCGCCTGTTACTTCTTCGAATGCCAATCTCAGATTGTGTATTTCCGCTGTTTTGTATTCGTTGTTTTTAAGGTAGAGATTCAGGGCTTTAAAGAAAGCGTCGTTGCCCGTCGTGTATCTGAGCATGTGAAGGATAAGAGCTCCTTTTTGATAGGAGTGTGCATCGAACATGTCGTCTCTGTGTTTGTAATAAAATCTTATTAAGTTTTTATTTTCGAAAAAACTTTCGAATCTGTATATGTTGAAATCTTGTTCGAGGTGACTGTCTGCTTCGAATCTTCCGTATTCGTGTTCTAACCAAAGATACTCGAGATATGTGGCAAAAGATTCGTTTAGAGGCAGGTTTGCCCATGATTCGCATGTTACGAGATTTCCGAACCAATGATGTGCGAGTTCGTGTGCTACTGTTATTTCGTTTTGTAATCGTTGTTTTTCGGAGTTAAAATTAAGTACTGAATTTGCAAATGTTACTGCTCCGGTATTTTCCATTGCTCCCGCAACAAAATTACGTACTACTGCCTGTGAATATTTATCCCACGGAAAGTCGTAGTCAAGAATAGACGAATAAAATTCAATCATTTTGTTTGTTTTTCCGAAAACTTTTCGGGCTTTATCTTCATTGCCGGGTTCTACGTAAACTTTCAGCGGAATATTTCTCCATGTGTCCGTTATTTCGGAGAATTTTCCTGCAATTATTGCGGCGAGATAAGGTGCATGGGGTTTTTCTTGTCGCCAGTAATCGGTACGCATGCCGTTTTCGTCAGGGACAGAGCTTATAAGTTTACCGTTGGAAAGTGTAGTAAATTCGCGTTTTACGGTTATGTAAAAATCTTGCGTTATTTTTTGGTTCGGGGAGTCTATGACCGGGAACCAGCATGAATTTGATTGAGTTTCGCCTTGTGTCCATATTTGCGGATTATCGGTGTCGGTGTCGAAGAAATACAGCCCTTTATTTCCTATAATTGATGCGGGTGCATTTTGTCCTGCTTTTTCGGGGTTTGCGATATATCTTACTGCAATTTTGAATGTGTCGTTTCGTGTATATGTTTTATTAAGTTTTATTTTAAGTTTATTGTTTTCGTATTTGTAAGAAAGCGGTATTTTTTTATTGTCTGTAATTTCATAAATATTTTTTATGTTAAATTCTTTTGCGTCGAGTGTAACGGAATCGACAGGGTAGAAGTGAGGTTTTGCGGTTATTACGGCATATCCTTCGGCTTGTTTTGTTTTATATTTGAATTTTATGTGCAGTTCTGTGTTTATGATGTTGTTTTTTACTGTATTGCAGGCGCGGTAGTTTGCGATTTGTTTTTCGCGTTTTTTTATTATGTCGTTTTGTTCGTTGTTTTGCGGCGTTATATCCGGGTTGGCGGTTTTGTCTATAATTATTTTTTCGGTATTGCAGGATATTAATAAAAATATTAGAGCCGTCAGGAGATTTTTAACTGTCATTTCGGTAGTTTTATAAAAAAGATTGGACAACAAATGTAATATTTTGCTTCGGCAAATAAAAATATGCTTAGTTTTACCGGTGAAAAAAAACTGTAAATTTTTTTAATCTTTTCGATTATACCGGCAAATTATTTGCTATTGCATAAAATCTGATGAAAAAAACTGCACCTGTCTTATTTTTTAATTTTAAAGAAAAAGGATATGTTGAGATATTTATTTTTTGTTGTATCGGTGCTTATTACGTTGCCGTTTAATGCTCAAAACGACAGGTATTTTGATGATATTAAGAAAACATTTGACGAAAAATCGAGAGCAGAACTTGATAAAGCGAAAAATGCTTTAAAGAAAGGCGAAGTTTTATTTGCGGAGGGTGAGAAATTATTTTCATCCGGTAAAATATCCAAAGCTTTATCTAAGTCGGAGAGTGCATCGTCCGTTTTTGCGGATAATTATCGTAAGATGTTTGTTTTATACGATACTAAACTTAAAGATGCCGTATCCGAGGTTTCCGGAGATAAGAAATCTTATTTGGAGTATTTGATGCAGAATGCAGAAAATTCTTTCAGAGAATCTATTTATCTTCGTTTGAAATCCGGCAAGGAGAAAAAGAATGATTCGGCGGCTTATATGTTGTTAAAGTCGGCACATGAGAAAGAGGTTGAAGCCGTTGATATTCAGAGTCGCGTGTTTGCTTTGTTGAACGGACGGGAAGAAGCGGATTATAAAGTTTCTGAAACCGTATATAGTCCCGTGTCAGTTCCTGCTAACCGTCGTACGCTTAATTACGATGCGAAAAGTTTTTCGGTTAATGATCCGGATTTGAAGAACAGAGTCAATTTTAAACGGAATGTTTTTGTGTCTGCCGACGGTAATAAGGGAGAAACAGGTTCTTTTGATGAGTCTTCCGAATCAAAGACATATGCGGTTTATGGCGAAGATAATAATTTTTCTGAGCGCGAGTTCAGGTTGCAAATAGGAGCTTCGGTTTTGCCTGCCAACGAATCTCAGTTAAAGCGTTTGAATAAAACAAGTCTTCCCGTTAAGGTATATAAATCGGATGTTTATTATAAATATACGGTAGGCAGTTTTAAGGATTTTCAGGAAGCAAAAAATTTTAAGAATGCTTACGGTTTATCCGGTTATATAACGGAATATGAAAACGGTAAGGAGGTAAAACTTTATTTGCGTGATGTTATTCAATAGTTTTCCGGTAATTTAAAAAGCCCGATAGGTTTTTACCTTTCGGGCTTTTTTTATTGACACTATCCTAAAAAGTGTGTAAAGTCGATTTTTGAATCGGCTTTTTTTATGGTTTAATTCTGTCTGTAAATATAGTCATAAATTGATTCAAAATAATACCCCAATTCCTGATTGGT
>JAADDR010000075.1 GCA_013153865.1 Chlorobiota bacterium
CAGAACTGCGCTCGGATGTTTTATGCGTCTTTAAAAATTGTTCGATAAGTTGTTTTTCTTTTACGTCATTTATGCAGTAATAATATTTTTTACCGTTTTTTTGCTCAAAACTCACAACATCATACAGCGCCCCGCGATATTTAAATTCTTTACCGATTTTAATCCATAAAACTTCGTTTTTGTTTTCTTCGGATATGATTATCAGTGTTAATGCCTCTTTTTTTAAACGCATACGTTTCTTAATCTCTGTCTTAACATCTTTCCGGATTTCATATCTTTGCAAACCGAACCAAAGGTAATATCCGGCAATATTAAACAGAAACAAAAAAACAAAAACCGCCGAAACAATTTTTTTCATTAGCGTTTTTTTCTGAAACAGTTTAAATTAATGCGTTTATTTAATATCCGCCGTTTTTTCGTATTTCTTAAAAGCATCGGTAAAGATAACCGGCAATACCGGTTTGCCGTTTTTCAGGACAACTGCGGTAATCTCGGCTTTTAATATAAGTTTACCGTCGGTTTTACGATAAATGTCCTGATAAAAAATAATTCTTACGTGTCCTTTTTGCTTGTAATTTAACTTACAAACAAAAGAATCGCCGCTTTTAAGCGGATATTTATAATCAATTTCCGCTCTGTATACGACAGGATCGATATTTTGTTCGTGTAATTCGTAAAAATTTAATCCGGCGGCAAGCAAAAATTTATGACGCGCATGCTCTAAATACTGCTGATACACCGCATTATTTACTATTCCTTGTATATCGCATTCGTAATCTCTTACCTCAAATTCCGTTTCGTGAATATAATCCGGCATATTTTTAATATTGTTCTTTCTCATTAGGGAAATCTTGCGAACGCACATCTTTTACATATGCGGAAACTGCACCTTTTATTTCTGTTGACAAGTCATGATAACGTCTTAAAAAACGCGGAGAAAACTCTTGAGTAATACCGAGCATATCGTGTAAAACCAAAACTTGACCGTCAACACCGCCGCCTGCACCTATACCTATAACCGGAATTTTAATGCTTCCGGCAACTTCTTCGGCTAATTTAGCGGGTATTTTCTCCAATACAATCGCAAAGCAACCGAGTTCTTCGAGTAAGGCGGCATCTTTTCGCAAACGATCGGCTTCTTCTTCGTCTTTGGCTCTTACTACATAAGTTCCGAATTTATGTATTGATTGAGGCATAAGACCGAGATGCCCCATTACGGGTATGCCGGCAGATAAAATTCTTATTATGGACTCTTTTACTTCTTCGCCCCCTTCCATTTTTACCGCATGTGCTCCGGTTTCTTTCATTATGCGTATGGCGGAATCCAATGCATGTTTAGAGTTACCCTGATATGTTCCGAAAGGCAAATCTACCACTACCAAAGCTTTTTCTACTGCTCTTACTACAGATTTGGCATGATATATTATTTCGTCTAAAGTTAAAGGCAAAGTAGTATCGTAGCCCGCCATAACGTTAGCGGCTGAATCTCCGACCAGTATAACGTCTATGCCTGCCTGATCGACAAGTTTCGCCATCGAATAATCGTATGCCGTAAGCATGGCTATTTTTTCGTTTTTGGATTTCATCGCCTGTAAGACGTGAGTCGTAATTTTTCGTGCTGTTTTATGAATAGACATTTTTTTGTATTTAATTTTCGTTTTCTTGTAATATATTTTCAGTATCTCTTATGTTATTTTTTTCGGTAATCGAAATATCTTTGTTTCGCTTTTTTTTCATAAATCCGGCTAAAGAAGGTTTTCTGAGCAAAACCGCAATATAAATAATTCCGAACATATATAAAGGTTCGTATGTTGCATTTAAATAAAAAGCCGCTAAAATCATTATTGCCGCAAATTCCGATACGGAGTAAATTATAAGCAACGTAACCAGGTATTTTTCGCTTATAATCTTGATATTATCCGTATCCGATACCGCTTTTTTTCTTTTTTCGCAAATTTTGTAAGTAAACGGAACCGCAGCAATCACAATTATATACGACACATACATAAATATTATGTTAAAATCGCTTTTGTAAGAAATATTTTTTTCAGGTATATCGGGAACTGAAAAGACATAAGCAACATAAAAAAAAACAGACAGTTCAAGCAACAAAAGCAACCATATTAAGGTAAAAAATTTATTTTTCTTTTTAATATATATCAAGTCTTCCCGCAACATAAACTTTATTATTTTACTTTTAATAATTTAATATCGTAAATAAGACTCATAAAAGGAGGCACGTAATTTTTCAGTCCTGTTTTTCCGTAAGCATTCTCGGAACCGGTAATAAGTCTTATTTTATCTCCTTCGCACATGGTTGCTATTGCTTCGTTCCATGCGGGAATAACGGCGGTATCACCCAACATAAAAGTAACGGGCTTTGCTCTCTTAACGGATGAATCAAAAATTTTTCCGTTTATGAATCTTCCTTCGTAATGTAATGTAACAAGCTTACCCGGAGATGCTTTCTTGCCTTTTCCTTTCTTTAATTTGATGATATAAATCCCCGAAGCCGTCGGTTTTTCTTTAATGTTTTCCGCAATTATATATTCCCGTAGCATTTGCTTTTCTTCGGCTTCTTTTTTCAGTAAAAATATTTTATATTCTTTATCCAATTGTTTCTTCGAAACAATATTCATAACTTTTATTTCAAATCTTAACATTTCGTCCGGAGAAACAAAATCCGGCAAACTGTCTTTTTTTGTTTTTAAATAAAAATCTTTTGCGGGAATTTTAAACGAAGCACTGTCGCCTGTTTTAAGCATTTTAAGAGCATCCTGAAACAAACCGTCTTCCGAAGAATTACTTACTTTAACTCTGAATTTCGCCGGTAATTCGTCGGAATTAAATAATAAAGAATCGTCAGAGTTAAAATATTTTAATCTCAAGGTTAAAATATCGCCCTCTTTTATATCCTTACCCGTTACATCATGTTTCAATATTTTATACTTTAATCCGGACGGTAAAGATTTGTATTCATCGGTTTTACGACAAGAAAAAATAAAACCGGCAACAAATAAAAAACTCAAAAATATAAACTGTTTTTTTTTCATTTATCCGTTTTTTCCGAACATTATAAAAAACAAATATAGAACTATAAAAAATCATAACCAATAAAAATGTAAAGTAT
>JAADDR010000088.1 GCA_013153865.1 Chlorobiota bacterium
CCTGCAAAGAGTTTTTGCTTGAAGAAGGCGAACATTTTATAAATGCCGTAAGCACAGACGGAAAAATAAAATGGGACACAACCGTAAACATAAGCAAAAATATGCTGACAATAAAAACGGGTTTGCAAAGAAACACTATAAAAACCGCCCCTGTTTTGTTTGTGGCAAAAGCAGATTGCGATTTATACATTGACGGCAAAAAGACGGCAACACTTGAAAAAGACGGAGGCAAAAAAATATTGCTCGAATACGGCAAACATAAATTTAAAGCCGTAAACGGCAACAAAAAATGGGAAAAAATCATAACCGTTAAAGGCAAAGCACAAAAAGTAATAAAAATAGAATTTAAAAACGGGACATTTACCGACAGTCGAGACGGGCATACATACAAAACCGTGCAAACAGGCAAGCAAGTATGGATGGCGGAAAACCTTGCCTATGATGCCGGCAGCGGTTGTTGGGCTTACGACAATAACAGTTATAATGTAAGTGGATACGGTTATCTTTATAATTGGCAAACAGCAAAAAATGTTTGCCCGAGCGGTTGGCATTTGCCGACAAAAGAAGAATTTGAAACATTACTTGATAATTACGGAGACGATAATGAAAACTACAAAGCCCTTATTCCGGGCGGAGTTTCCGGGTTTTCTGCTACTTTCGGCGGTTTGCGTACCAAAGATAATTATAACGACATTGATAATTACGGCTACTTTTGGTCTGCTTCTGCCGATAATAACGGTTTTGTTTGGATGCTTGGTGTTATAAGAAGCGATAAAGAATCTCAAATGTATTACGGTGCAAAGGATTGGGGCGTATCCGTTCGTTGCATTAAGGACTGATTCGGGCGATTTAATACCGGAATTAAATACAAACCCTGTATAAAAAAATAAAATATTGTTTATAAAATTGATTTTATGATGTTTATAAAATTGTCTTGTTGTGTGTTTTTGAAAATTTCATAATCGGGGTTCAGTTTCTTTACGGAAGACAGAGCTTTTTTCAGGTTAAATTTGTTTTGTTCGCAAAAGACAAACAGTTTTTTATCTTTAAGATAGTCAGCGAGATATTCTTGTTCCGTTTGTCCCGGAACGGGAATAAGCACGGCTTTTCGTTTTAGTTTTATCAAGTCCATTACGGTAGTGTATCCGGCTCTGCTTACTATGTTTTTTGATTGTATTATTGCTTCCGACATTTTTCTTCTCGAAAGGTGATTTATTCTAGTTATTTTTTTGTCGTAAAGTTTAAAGCCGGTATCCGGTTTTCCGGATACTATCAGTATTTTTCCTTCGTAATTTTTAATTTGGTTTAATATGATGTTTTCGAATATTGTTCTTTGAGGTTCGGGGCCGGATATTATGAATATTATGTCGTATTTATATGAGATGTTTTTTTGTCCGGGCAATTTTAAATCCGATAATATTCCGATGTATTTAAAATTTTTATCCGGCGGCGGATGCGAAAGTTTGCCCGACAGATTTGTTTCTCCGAGGTAATCGGGTATAAGGCAAATGTTAAATTTTTTTATTCTTTTAAGATGTATCCGGGTTATGATTTTCTTGAATATTTTTAATCTTTGCGGTAGTTGTATGAATATTTGATGTGTTATGAATACGGAATAAACATTGTTTGAATACAGACCGTAGCGGTTGTCGGAAATGACAATGTTTATGTTAAATTTTTTTACGGTTTTTTTCAGTTGTTTGTGTTCTTTGTATATACCGAGTATTATTTTCGGAATTTGTGTTATTATTTTAAAAATAAGATATTTGTTTTCGGAGTATTTTATGTTAAATGATTTTATTTCTACATAAGGTATTCCGGGAAATTCCGCTTTCAGTAATTCGCCTGATTTTCCTTCGCCGGCTAAAATAACTTTGTAATTATTTTGCATTAAAATTTTAATAAGAGGAATTATTCTTGTTGCATGTCCCAATCCCCAATTTAAAGGCGAAACCAAAACGGTTTTGTTATTTTTTCCGGTATCAGCCAAGTAAAAATCAGTTTAGTTCGGTTTTGGATAAGTTATAAGATATTAAAAATCCGAGCAGTAATGATATAGTCAGAAATATGAATCCGCTTAAATATTCCGCAAATATTATTTTACCTATTCCGAATAATGTTGACATTATCATAAAACTTCCCGCAAACCAGTTAACGAAAAGTTTGCCGAAACCTGTATCTCCTTTAACTTCCGGCAGTTCTTTTTCGATTTTCTTCCACCCTATGCCTCCGGGGTGAACTTTTTTATAAAAAGATTTTAATTTTTCGTCTTTTTCCGGTTTTGTGAGGAATGTTGCGGTAAGCCAAACAGCCGTTGACCATACGACTATTAATATAAGACTCAGTTCGAAATCTTTTGACAATACATCTAAATTAAATCCGTATCGCAGTACCGGATATATAATATACGGGGCAATCATTGCGGATATTTCGGACCATGCGTTTATTCTGTACCAAAACCATCGAAGCAATAAAACGGCACCTATGCCTCCGCTCATTGTCAATACAAATTTCCACGCATCGCTTATTTTATTAAATTGAGTTGTTACGATAAGAGCAAAGAACATTAAAATAAATGTTGTTATTCTTGATATTTTGACGTATTGTTTTTCTCCGGCATCTTTATTTATAAACGGTTTGTAAAAGTCGTTAACTATATATGAAGTTCCCCATACGGTTTGAGAAGCAACGGTTGACATATATGCCGCGAGAAAAGCGGCAAGCAATAATCCGAGTAATCCGGGGGGCAGTAAATCGCGTATAAGCATTACGTATGCGGCACCT
The DNA here is from genome assembly GCA_013153865.1 of Chlorobiota bacterium. Lineage (GTDB taxonomy): Bacteria > Bacteroidota > Bacteroidia > Bacteroidales > JAADGE01 > JAADGE01. Next base: position 2,785 of record JAADDR010000088.1, read on the forward strand.
TTATCGCTTATGTCGGGATATAAAATTAATGCGGCGAAAGCGGCTATTATCCATGGCCAGGGGCGTAAAGCATAGTGTGCGACATTAAACCACAGTGTTGCCAAAACGGAATGTTTTTCGTTTTTTGCCGACATCATTCTTTGCGCAATGTATCCGCCGCCGCCGGGTTCCGCTCCCGGATACCAGCTTGACCACCATTGTACTCCGAGATAAGCTATAAATGCGGTTACCGTCATTTTTAAAATGCCTGATGCCGTCGGGATATCGCCGGTTCCGGATTTTACGGCGGGGAAAAAATCAAAACTCCATTCCGGAAGTTTTTCTTTTAACCCGGCAATACCTCCGACATGAGGGTTTTTTACGGCAAACACGGCTAAAATAATACTTCCGGTCATTGCTATAATAAACTGAAAACTGTCGGTAAGAGAAACCCCCATTAATCCCGATAAAGCCGAATAAAAAGCAGTAAAAAGCATAAGTCCGGCAACGGCGATAAGATATGAACTTATGCGGACTCCGAGAAAAATAAATTCGGATTGACCGAAAACGGTAAAATCCGGAAATATAACTTTCAGGATTTTAACCATTGCGAGATTTACCCATGCTATTACCACGGTATTCATAAAAATACCGATATATACGGCTCTGAAACCTCTTAAAAAACGTGCCGGTTTGCCGGAATATCTTATCTCTACAAATTCCGCATCGGTAAGTATTCCGGATCGCCTCCATAATTTGGCAAAGAAAAATACCGTCAGCATGCCTCCGAGTAACATATTCCACCAAAGCCAGTTGCCGGCTATTCCGTGTTCCGCTACCAATTCGGTAACCGCAAGAGGCGTATCTGCGGCAAATGTAGTTGCCACCATACTTGTTCCGGCTATATACCAAGGAAGGTTTCTTCCGCTAAGGAAAAAGTCGTTCATGCCTTTTCCCGCACGTTTTGACATATAGAGTCCTATTCCGATACTGATTATGAAATAAATTCCGATTATTATCCTGTCGATTACAGATATGTGCATAGCTTTAATTTTCAGACAAAAATAAAAAAATATGTGAATTTTATCTTGTTTTTTGTGTATAGAATATTCCGGGGCGTACTTGTTTTAATTATTAAAATATGTTAAAAAACATAAAAAGCTTGTAATCTTGAATATATTTGCCGGTCGAAATATAAATTTTTAACTTATGTATAATTTATTAAAAGGAAAAAAAGGATTGATTTTCGGTGCTTTAAACGATAAGTCTCTTGCATGGAAAGTAGCGGAAAGAGCTTATGAAGAAGGAGCCGAAATAGTTTTGACAAACACTCCGGTATCTATACGATTCGGAGAGATTCAGAAATTAGCCGATAAATGTAATGCCGTTGTTATTCCGGCAGACGCAACAAGTGTTAAGGATTTGGAGAACCTTATTGATAAAGCCGTGGAGCATTTGGGCGGTAAGTTGGATTTTATTTTGCATTCGGTGGCAATGTCTTTAAACGTAAGAAAAGGCAGAACTTACGATAATTTGGATTACGGGTTTTTAAATAAAACACTGGATATTTCCGCAATTTCTTTTCATAAGTTATTGCAGGTTGCCAAAAAGAAAGACGCAATAAACGAATGGGGTTCGGTTGTCGCTTTGTCGTATGTGGCGGCGCAAAGAACTTTATACAGATATAACGATATGGCTGATGCCAAAGCCATGTTGGAATCCATTGCCAGAAGTTTCGGGTATATTTACGGCAGAGAGAAGAAAATAAGGGTAAATACCATTTCGCAATCGCCTACATTAACTACTGCCGGAAGCGGAGTAAAAGGAATTGACGGTTTGATGGATTTTTCGGAACGCATGTCGCCTTTGGGCAATGCCACGGCTGACGAGTTTGCGAATTTTTGTATTGTCATGTTTTCCGATTTAACAAAAAAGATAACAATGCAAAATATTTTTCATGACGGAGGGTTTTCGAGCATGGGTATGAGTTTACGAGCTATGACCGTATATAACCAAGCGCTTAACAATAATCCGAAAGAACCTGACAATTACGACGAATAACATAAATAAACATACAGATAATAAAAAAGGGTCAACTGAAAACAGCTGACCCTTTTTTTGCGGAGAGAGAGGGATTCGAACCCCCGGTACCTTTCGGTACAACGGTTTTCAAGACCGCCGCATTCGACCACTCTGCCATCTCTCCGGAAAAGCGGGTGCAAATATAAAATTATCTTTTTAAAATATCACAAATTATTACTTAAATTTTTTTGAGGGCAGAATAATTTATGTTATACTATATCTGTTTTTGCATAAAAATAAAGATCTGCGGCTAATATTTTTACGGTATTTTTTTAAAAACAAACATATTGATTTATATTGCTGATTATTAGTGACTAATAATTTATAATGTTGTATTTTATTGTGTTACAGCTTATTGATGCAATTACTTTAAGGACAATATGATACGAATATTAAAAAAAATGAATATTATACAAAAAAAACATTCTTGAAATTTGCTATATTTCAGAAATAATCTATATTTGCATAGGAATTTAATTATCTAATCACTAAAAAAATTATTTTATTATGAACAAAGCAGAATTAATTGATGCTATTGCAGCAGGTTCAGGATTAACAAAAGCTGATTCCAGAAGAGCTTTAGACGCATTTATAGAAGCTACCGAAAATGCACTTAAAAAAGGCGACAGAGTTGCACTCGTAGGTTTCGGTTCTTTTGCCGTTTCTAAAAGAGAAGCCAGAAAAGGAAGAAATCCCCAAACAGGTAAAGAAATTAACATTCCGGCTAAAAACGTAGTTAAATTTAAAGCGGGAACAGACTTAAACAGAAAAGTTAACTGATTAATCCTTACACCTTACTGAAAAAAGGGATGCTTCGGTATTCCTTTTTTTTATCTTTGCATTTTAATTTAAAAAATAATTAATCGCTTGAAAGAACAAATAGAATATTTAAGTAAATTTATTACGGAAGAAAGGTTGTCTTTGTTTAAAAAAGTCGTTAAAAATCGTACTCGATACATAACGGTTGTACTCGAAGATATTTTTCAGCCGCATAATGCAAGTGCGGTGTTGCGTTCTTGCGATTGTTTCGGAGTACAAGACATACATATTATAGAAAACGAAAACAAATATACTGTTAATCCGGATGTTGCACTGGGATCTTCAAAGTGGCTTAATCTTTATAAATACAATAAATCGGTAAATAATACTTTAAACACGATTAATTATTTAAAGCAAAAAGGTTATCGTATAATAGCCACTACACCGCATACAGACGATGTAAGCATAGAAGATTTTGACGTTACCGAAGGTAAATTTGCTCTTATGTTCGGTTCGGAACTGCCCGGATTAAGTAAAACGGCGCTTGATAATGCCGACGAATTTTTAAAAATACCGATGTTCGGGTTTACCGAAAGTTTTAATATATCGGTTTCGGCGGCAATTGCTTTGCATCACCTGACTTTAAAACTCAGACAATCCGGAATTGATTTTAAAATCAGCAAAAAAGAGCAAGACGAACTTATTTTAAATTGGCTTAAAAGAAGCATAAAAAAGTCGGATTTGATACTTGAAAATTTTCAACGAAATAAAAAAATATAAGAATGATTTCGCAAAGACAACTTTTTTTCAGACATGTAGGGCAAACATCTCAGGCACCTATGGCTTTAGAAATAGAGAAAGCCGAAGGTATTTACCTGTATGACGTAAACGGAAAAAAATATATTGATTTGGTATCCGGAGTATCGGTAAGTAACGTCGGTCACAGGCATCCAAAAGTTGTAAAAGCAATAAAAGAGCAGTTAGACAAATATATGCATTTGATGGTTTACGGGGAGTATATTCAAAGCCCTCAAGTGAAGTTTGCAAAATTGCTTACGGATAATCTTCCGGAAAGTTTGGATGCCGTATATTATGTAAATTCCGGCAGCGAAGCCGTGGAGGGAGCAATGAAAACGGCAAAAAGATATACCGGAAGACATGAAATAGCGGCGTTTAAGAATGCTTATCACGGAAGTACTCACGGAGCATTAAGTTTAATGAACGACGAAAATCTTACCCGGGCTTTTCGTCCTTTAGTACCGTCGGTAATATTTCTTGATTTTAACGATATTTCGCAATTAAATAAAATTACGGAGCAAACAGCCGGGGCAGTTGTAGAAATGATACAAGCGGAAGGCGGCATTATCCCCGCCGAATTGCAATTTATGAAAGCTTTAAGAAAACGCTGCGACGAAACCGGAACACTTTTAATTGCAGACGAGATTCAAACCGGTTTCGGCAGAACGGGGAAACTTTTTGCGTTTATGCATTACGATATAGTTCCGGATATTATTGCCGTCGCAAAAGGTATGGGAGGAGGAATGCCCGCAGGTGCGTTTATTGCCCGAAAAGAAATTCTGAATTCTTTAACGCACGATCCGGCTTTGGGGCATATTACTACTTTCGGAGGGCATCCGGTATCCGCTGCCGGAGCAACGGCAAGTTTGGAAGTATTGCTCGAAGAAAATTTAATAGAAGATGCGGAACGTAAAGGGCGAATTTATATCGAAAAATTATTGAAACATCCTAAAATTAAATCGGTAAGAGGGAAAGGTTTATTTTTGGCTTTTGAGCCGGAAGAAGGCGTAAGTATAGAAAAACTTATAAACAAAGGTTTGGAGGTCGGTTTTGTCGGTGACGCTTTTTTGTTTGACGACAGACACTTCAGAATAGCTCCGCCGCTTACTATTACCGACAGCGAAATAGAAGAATCGATAAATCTGGTGATAAAAGCGCTGGATGATTTGTAAAAATATTTTATTGCACGGCAAATCCTAAAACCGAGATACTTACTTTTACGTTTTTTGTTTTAAGAAGTTCGTCGGCGCATGCAATAAGGGTGGAACCTGTCGTTACGACATCGTCAACCAGCAGAATGTGCCTGCCCGATATAAGTTCGGGTTTAAGGGTTTTAAATGCCGATTTAACGTTAGTTCTGCGTTCTTCGAGACTTTTTTTTGTTTGAGTTTCGGTGTATTTGCTTCGTATTAAAACGTTTTTTATTACCGGTTTTTTCAGTGTTTCGGATATTCCCGAAGCAATTATTTCGCTTTGGTTATAACCCCTCATCCGTTTTTTTGCCGTATGCAGCGGTACCGGAATTATAATGTCGGTTTCGTCGAAAAAACTTCCTTTAATTTCTTGTCCCGTCATTCTTCCGAGTTCAATACCTATTTCTTTTTGCCCTTTGTATTTTAATTTGTGAATAAGGGCTCTGTATATGCTTGCTTTTCTGAAATAAAAAAGAGCCGTTGCGTAGGTTATGTCGGTAATGCCGTAAAACAAACGGTTAAGAGGATTGTCTTTAGTTTCGTGAAAGTATGTTTTAGGCATATTGTAAAGGCAGTCGGAGCAAAGTATGTTTTCGCTTTTGAGAAGATTTTTGCCGCATGCTTCACAATTTTTAGGAAAAAATAACTTCAGGAAATCTTTAAAATAATTTGTAAGCATATGCTACCGGTTAAATTCCGCAATTGCCGCAAGTAACTTTTCCGTTTTTTTTCTTGCTTCTGCCGACGAGCATGTAAAATTATTCATAATAACCGAAAATGCCAATTCTCTTCCCGATTTTGTTTTAACATATCCGGCGTAAGCCCTTACGTTTTTCAGCGAGCCGCTTTTTGCTCGCATATTGTTAACGGCATAAGTTCCTTTGCACATATTTTTTACCGTTCCTTCTTTTCCTACCGAAGGTATTGATTCGTAAAATATTTGCGAGTTTTTGCTTTCAGTTTTCATATATTTCAAAACAAAAACAAGTTGTTCAGCCGTAATACCGTTATATCTCGATAATCCGCTGCCGTCGAAAACAAACATTCCTTGCGTGTTCAGACCTCTGTTCCGCCAAAAATGTTTTATAAAATCTTTGTCTGTTTCGGTTTTATCAAAATCCGCAAGTTTAAGTTGCGTTTGTTTGTATAAATGCTCGGCAAACAGATTTATGCTTTTGAAATTTGTTATTCGTATAATTTCTTTCAGTTCGGGCGAATATGTAGTGTAAAGTAAATGATGTTCGGCGGTATTGTTTTTTCGTAAATCGGGATTTATTCTGAAAGTTGTTGCCGCACCCGATGAGATACCGTTTTTTTTGAGTTTTTTCTTTAAAGATTGAGCCGTAAATAAGGCGGGGTCGGGGAGTGATCCTTTTACTTTAAAATTTGTTTTGTTAAGCGGTAATCTGCCCTCGATAATTCTGTAATTGCTGTAAGGTGCTCCGAAAATATACGACAAATCGGAATGTACGGCATCGGATTTTACGTTGTTTGTAATTTTCAGACCGGGAACTTCGGGTTCTGTTTTTGTTATTTTTGTTTTGCCGCCTTTTGCGGAAGACGTATTAAAATATAAGGTGTATAAGTTGTCGTGAACGGTAAGTCCGTTCGGTCCGGCACCGAAATAATTCCCCATGTCTTCCCAAGTCCATTTGGGCGGCACCGTTTGACAGCCGTATAAACTTGCATCACCGATTATTTTACCGTCTATAAATTTTATTCCGGCTTTATATATTGCTCTTGCCCAGTTATCAAGAAACTTCATGTTTTCGGTTTGCGAAAAATATTTTGACCCCAAAGCAGGATCGCCGCCGCCTTTTATAATTATGTTTCCGTTAAGGATACCGGTTTGTTTATCGATTTTTCCGGAATATTCCAAACGAGTTTTAAATTTATAATTACTGCCGAGTATTTCGAGAGCCGTTGCCGTTGTCAGCAGTTTTTGAGTTGAAGCCGGAGCCAGTGATAAATCAGGATTTAATGAAGATATTACTTCTCCGCTGTTTACATCTTGCACAAAAAAGGAAATACTTGCATTTTTAAAATCTTTGTCGTTTTTAAGATTTTTTATCGCCGTATTAATTGTGTGGTTTTCGGTATAAATTTGAGCGAAAGTTCTGAAAGATGTTAATAAAACGAGCAGCAAAAAAAATATGCGGGTAAAATATTTCATAAAATAGTATGTTTGAAATTTCGGTAAAATTATTTTATGAACGGAAAGATAAGAATTTTAAAATAATTAAGTTTGCTTTGTCGAATTAAATTTTTGTGATATGATATTTACGGATACACATACTCATTTGTATGTCAGTGAGTTTAACGGAGAAAAGGACGAAATAATAAGACGTGCACTTGATAAGGGAGTTGAAAAAATGATCTTGCCCGGTATTAATTCTTCTTATATTCCGGCACAAAAAGAACTTGCCGAAAGATTTCCGGAAAATTGTTTTGTTGCTTTCGGATTGCATCCTTCCGACGTTAAAAATGATTTCGGGAAAGAGCTTGAAACGGTTAAAGAAAATTTGCAAAACGGAAATGCCGTTGCCGTCGGCGAAATCGGTATTGATTTGTATTGGGATAAAACTTTTGCGGAAAATCAGAAAACGGCTTTTAAAAAACAGGTAATTTTGGCAAAAGAATTTGATTTACCCGTTATAATCCATGTAAGGGAGGCATTCGAAGAGGTTTTTGAGATTATCGACAAACTGAATGACGGTAAATTGACGGGTATTTTTCACAGTTTTACGGGAACGCTTGAACAGGCAAATAAAATTATTGCATACGGAGGTTTTAAAATAGGCATAAACGGTATAGTAACATTCAAAAATTCGGGACTTGAAAAAACGGTAAAAGAAATTGATTTACGGCATTTGGTTACGGAAACCGATTCTCCGTATTTGTCGCCCGTGCCGAAAAGAGGCAAACGTAACGAAAGCGCACACCTTATATATATTGCCGAAAAAATTGCCGAAATAAAGAATATTTCGTTAAACGAACTTGCCGATGCAACAAATAAAAATGCGGAAGAAATTTTCGGAAGATTATAAAAAAGAGGATGCCTCAAAAATCCGGTTTGCCGTTTCCGACAACCGTTTCGGATATTTTGAGACAACCTCTGAAACATCATAATTGATAACCCTGTTTTTGTCGGTTAAGTTTTATTGTTTAATGAATTTTTTTGTTAAAGTAAAATTATTTGTTTCGATATTTATAATGTAAATGCCGTTTTGCAAATCGTAAACTTTTATCTCGGCATTTTGCGAATTTATATATTTGCGTAATACGTTTTTTCCCGTTATGTCGGAAATGCTTACGGATTTAATTTCGGATTTTGCAGCGATAAATAAGATATCGTCAGCCGGATTCGGGTATAAATTTACGGTTTCGGTCGTAAATATATTTTTAATATCCGAAGTTTGCCGGAAATCTTTTCCTATAAATCCTTCGGACACATGGGTATTTCCGTTTGTTGTTTCCGCAATAAAACTTTCACCCAAAGTAAATACGATATTTATGTTTCCGTTTGCGGATGTTGCTCCGCCGTTATCGATACTGCTTTTTTTAATTTGAGTTTGTGCCGAAGATAAAATAAACAGAAATAAAACCGGTATTATAGCTAATTTTTTCATGACCTTATGTTTTAAAACCGTTTAATTTGAATGATATTGATCTCCAATCCAATAAAACCAATCTTCATCAGATTCCGAATTCGGGGTACTTTTATTGTATCCTCCGCTGACTGAAGAATACGGTTTTGCCGCTTCGTTTTCATAACCTCCGGTTACCGTCGAATACTCTGCACTTACTTTGTTAAACTTTCCGAAAACAACAGAACCGTATGATGTATAATTATTAGTGTGTCCTACAATCAAGTTATTAAATCCCGTTCTGTCGTCGGCAGCCGAGCCGGAACTTTTTTCGTTATAACCGATTATCAAATTTCCTAAACCTGCACCGTCAAGATATCCGTCGTCGCTGTAGCGTTGATAAGTGTAACCCGAGCCGTTAACTACCTGAAGGTTTACATGACTGAATCTAACGGTTTTATAGTTTACGCCTTCGTAATTCAGATAAACGATACTCATATCCGCCGTTTTTTCGTTCAAAGCATTTACTGCATTTAAAACATCATCTGTATTAAAATCATTCGTTCCGGTGTAAATCTTATCTAAATTTACGTCATGTGAAACTGTAATGTAATCTGATTTTGTTTGAAGTGCATTTACCTGTGCGGTAAGATTTGCGTTCTCCGATTCCAGAGCATCCAATCTCGAAAGAATAGAGTTAAAGCGTTCGTTGTCGAGTTCGGTTTTGATATCGGCAACTGTTTTTCCTTCAAGTTTATCGGAATTAATGGCTTTAGGAACATATTTAAATTCCGTTGTTCCGAAATCCGTATATCCGTTTCCGGTGTTTATTTCCACTTTCAGAAATTGCTCGTTATTCCAGTTTATTCCGGAAAAACTGCCGTTTTCGACGCTCCCTTCGCCTATATTTAGAATTATGATTCCGTTTGCATCGGTTGTTACGGTATGAGTTTCTTCGTAAACATTGCTTGTGCCGTTTTCGAGTATAGTAAAACGTACGTCAACCGACGAGTTCTGCAAAGCTGCATCGTTGTTTGTAATAAGAGCTTTATAGTTAATGCCTTGTTGGGCAAATGCAAGTGTTACCAATGTTAAGAATGCAAAGTTTAAAATAATTTTTTTCATGTTTTTATTTTTAAAGTTTAAAAAGTATTATTTGTTTTCTCTGTATAGATAGTATAATTTGTTACTTACGCCGTCGGTAACACCGTTTGCCGAAATATGAACACCGGCATCTTTATCGACAGCAACGGAACTGCAAGAAGCATAACGATTATTTTCGTCTTGCATAAGCAGAATATGAGACCATGAAGAAGAATTTCTGTCTTTTTCGGAGAATTGTAAACAATAATAATCGCTGTATTCGTATGTTGTAAAATATTGGCGTCCGGCTAAATCTGCGGCAAGTTCGAATTGTAATCTGCCTACGCGATTTAATCCGGTTTTTGAGTAGATTGTACTTGTACTTCCGTAAGATTTATAAAAGAAATCAATATTATCGTTAAGTTGATTTAAAGAAAATCCGACGCTTATGTTTCCCGATGTATCGACAGCGGCGGAAATATGTTCAATTTCGTCATCGTTGAAAATAACTGTCGGTAACGACCATGTAGTACCGTTATCGGAAGAATATATACGGTAAAAATCATCATTATTATTGAAAAAGACATAAATTGTACCGTCTTTATCAACAACAATATCTTTTGCTCCGTAACTTGCAAAGTCGGTTATTTGGTGCCCTGCTTGTCCGTATTGTCCGTAATAGATACCGTAATTTACGTGAGAATATACGATATGTACGATATTATTTTTATCGGCAAACAAATGCGGGTAGCGTGATAATGAATTATTGTCGTATATTTCCGTAATCCAACCGCCGGAACCGATGGTTTTATGCGCAAAATACATTATTTCGTTGCTTTGAGCATCATTGTAAACGACAAAAACTTCAGAATTTGTAACACAAATATCCGCACCGTTAGAAATATCGTAATTGTCTTCGGTGCCGGGTAATATTTCGACAGTCCACGAACCGCCGAAAGGTTTGTAAGCATATTTTAATGTGTACTTTAATTCTTCTTCCGATGAATATAAAATATGTACGCCTTTATTATCGTCAACGGCGATTTTGTTGAATTCCGCTAAACTTGTTTCGACAGCCGCGCTGTCAACAATTTGAATATCCCAACTTTCGGGAACTAAGGATGAGGTGTTGTCCGTTTGTTCGTCAACGGGGTCTATTTCATCTTTTTCGCAAGCATTAAGCAATACGGCAAATAATATTGCGGTAAAAAACAGTTTTTTCATAATTTTATTATTTTAAGGATAAAAGATGTGAATTATTTTGAAAACAATAATACATAAAGTAAATATTAATAAGGTGCCGTAAATAATAAGCGTAAGATAAAAAGTTATAATTGTCGGGTATAATTTTAAATTCGTTTATTAACTTTGCGATTTATGAGAAAATTTTTTGCCATATTATTGATGTATAATATGTTTTTTGTTACCGGTTCGGGAGGGCAAAATATTGACAGTTTGAAGACGAAACCGGGCAACTTAACATCTTCCGAAAGAGGCAGAATATTGTTTGATAAGGGCAATGCATATTTAAAATCGGGGGAACTCGACAGTTGTGTTTTTTATACGCGTAAAGCCGTTAAATTTCTGGAGTATGATTCCGATTTGAGTAATGCTTATGAAAATTTGGGCATGTGTTTTTATTATAAAAACGATTTTGCTGAAGCACTCGAAAACTTTAAAATATCTGCAGCTTATGCCGAAGATGCCGGCAACGACAGTATTATTGCCCGTCGTTATTCCGATTTGGGTGTTGTTTACGATTATCTCGGGGCATATGATAAAGCTACCGAAAATTATTTGAAAGCGGTAAAAATATTCGAAAAAAACAAAGATTATTACGGTATATCCAAAATATCGAATAATTTGGGAGTGATAAACGAAACTTTGGGGAAATACGATATGGCATTGTCGTATTATAATAAATCTTTGGAATTGAAGCAAAAAGTCGGAGCAAATCCCGAAGAATCGGCATCAACTTATGTTAACATAGGGTCCGTATCGGAAAAAAGAGGAGATACGGAAGGAGCTTTGTCGCAATATAAAAAAGCATTGGATATATACGAAAAAAGCGGTAATGTGCGTTATGCGGCTTTGTGCCTGAATAATACGGCAAATATTTATTATGAAAAAAATAAACTTGAAAGTGCCGAAAAATATGTGCGAAAAGCATTGAATTTAAGCGGTAAATTTCCCGAATCAGGCATAAGAGGCAAGTCGTATCTTATATTGTCGAATATTTTTATTTCCCGTTCGGATTACGACAAAGCTTTGCAATATTTGAAAAAAGCATCCGAAATTGCCGAAAAAAGAGAACTTACTGAACTTAAAAAAGATATATCGGAATCGGAAATAAAAATCAGCGAATCTGCCGGAGATT
>JAADDR010000176.1 GCA_013153865.1 Chlorobiota bacterium
TGTATGAAGTAATAAGGGCGATTATTCCCGCCGCCAAAAATGAAACCGGAGTACCGCCTTTTCCTAAAGAAACAGCTAATCCCAAAACTGCAAATATTCCTCCGCCTACCATTCCTCCTATCCCTATTAAAATTGCTTCTTTCAGCCCTGTTTTTTTTGAGTCCGTTATGTTTTAATTTAAATGAAAAGCGGCTTTTATACCTTCTGTTACCATATTTGTGCCTATTATGGCTATTATCAGTCCCATTATTTTTCCTGTTACGGATATAAAATTTGCTCCTACCGCTTTAACAAAATTTTCGCTTATTCTGAAAAAAATATAAGTCAACAAACACATTAATGCAAAAATTGCAATTACCGTAAATATATGAATAAGATCTGAATTTGTAACATAGTTCATGGCTGTTACTATGGTCCCCGGTCCTGCAAGTATGGGAATGGCAAGGGGAGATACGGCAATGTTCTCGTCGATACTCGGATTTTGCAAATGTTTTACGGTTGATTTTTTTGATTGCAACATCTCAAAACCTATATAAAATATTAATATGCCTCCGGTTATTTTAAATGCAGGAACGGTTATCCCGAACAGTTCAAAAATAAATTTACCCAAAATAACAAATACCAGAACTATAAAAAATGCCGTTAAAGTTGATTTTTTTGCTATTCGTTCTTTTGCAGCGTCATCGGCATCTCCGACCAACGATATAAAAACAGGCACGTTTGCTATAGGGTTCATTATTGCAAAAAATCCCGTAAATACCGTTATTCCGAAAGTAATTAAATCATTCATGTTTGTCGTATTTTTAAATATTAAAATTAAATTCCCGAAGGCATGTCTTCGTTTATATTCTAAAGCGCAATGTACAAATTTAAATCATTAATATTCCCTGATTATAACTTAAGATTATTATGTTTTTATTATACTTCTGTAAATTAAAATATTGTGAAATGTAAAATTGTAAAAAATAAAATGATTAATATTGTATTTTCTGAAATAAAATTGTAATATCGTGAAAACGGATTATTTAAAAAAACATTTACTGCCGGCTTTTATAGTATTTGTATTAATGCAATCTTGCTCGTCTGATTCTGGACTTAAACCCGGAGAAGGGTATATTGATGTTGAAGGAGGAAAAGTATGGTATAAAATCGAAGGTAAGGGGAATAAAACTCCTGTTCTTATATTACACGGCGGACCGGGGGCAACTTCTTACTATCTTAAACCTCTTGCGGCTTTAAGTTCTGATCGCCCGGTTATTTTTTTCGACCAATTAGGATGCGGTCGGTCTACTCTTAAAATGGATACTTCTCAAATGAATATTAAATTCTATGTTGATGAAGTAGAACAAGTTAAAAGCAAATTAGGATTAAAAGAATTTTATCTTTACGGTCAATCATGGGGTACTGTTTTGGCTGCTGAATATTATTTTGCTCATCCTGAGGGTGTTAAAGCCCTAATATTTGCAAGTCCGGCATTAAGCGGAAAACTTTGGATTAGAGATGCAAAATTGCTGCTGAAACAATTACCGGACTCTTTGCAGCAAATTATCTTAAAACACGAAAAAGACAAAACCTTTGATTCTCCGGAATACAAGGAAGCACTTACCGTTTATTATCAAAAGCATATTGCGCGTAAATTACCTTGGTCTCCCGATATAGACAGTACATTTAAATATCTCGGCGAAGAAGTTTATGTACATATGAACGGTCCGAGCGAATTTACTTTTACCGGCACGTTGCAATATTACGATGCTTTGCCTGAATTGCCGGATATTAAAGTTCCGACTCTTTTTATTTGCGGCGAATATGACGAAGCACGCCCCGAAACTGTCGAGTATTACGCAAGTTTAGTTCCCGGATCGGAATTTGCCGTTATTAATGATGCTGCTCATATGACAATGCAGGATAATCCCGAAGAAGATATCAAAACAATAAGAAATTTTATAAATAAGATTGAAAAATAAAGTTTGTGATAAACGATAATAAAAAAGAAAAAGGAGTTGTTTTGTATCATTCCGGAGCCGGAAGCACAAAATTTATTGCGCAACTTATTACCGAAGAATTGTCTCCGTTTTTTGATATGGAGATCAGTCACATAAAAAACGAATTTAATAACGAAAAACTTAATCGATATTCGTTTGTTGTTTTCGGCTTTCCTACTCATCATGCCGAACCGTCTTTATCAATGCTTGAATATGTTTCCGGATTAAATAAATTTTCTGTTTCTCCGAAAGCTTTTATATTTACCTCTTACGGTCTGTATCCGGGTAACAGTTTAAGGATATTTGCAAAATTTTTAAACAAAAAAAATATAAGGGTACTCGGAAGCGAAGAATTTAAAAGCCCTGCAAGCGACGGTGTGTTATTGTTTCCCGACAAGTTGAAATTCATGTTTAATTTTGAGCAAAATCTTTACCGGAAGATAAAAAATTTTGCAAAGCAGGTTGTGTCCTGTAAAACATCCGAAAATAACAAACTTCCTCCGTATAAATGGTATGTTCCGTTAAATAATCTTATAAAACCTTTGGGCGAGTTTACTTACGGGAAATATAAAAAAAACATTTCCGCAGATACCGATTTGTGCATTAAGTGTAATAAGTGTATTGATAATTGCGAAAGAAATGCATGGATAAACATATCGGAGTATCCTGTATTTGTTGTTGATAAATGTGAATTTTGCTTAGAGTGCATACATAAATGCCCTGTAAATGCAATATCATTTTCCGAAAACATGAAAAATAAACCGCGATTAAATGAAAAGTTTTTTAAAACAGTAAAATATGAACAGTTATAGTGTTGTAGCTCAGTATTATACGATGAGTTTTTTTAATCTAATCTTAAAGTTTATAAGAAACTCACATTTACATTCTTAAAATTAAACAAATAGAAAACATACAATACAATCACCTTAACATGCCCGAAGAAATAGAAATATCCTCCGACCAAACAAACTTTATATACTACACTTACGACGCCGCAGGCATAAAACTTCGCAAAACAGCCGGAAGCACAACAACCGACTATGTCGGAAACTTCGTGTACGAAAATGATATTTTAAAATACATAATTACCGATTACGGAAAAATATCCGTAGAGACAGCCGGTGGGCTGTCTCAATAC
>JAADDR010000091.1 GCA_013153865.1 Chlorobiota bacterium
TATGTGTTATGATAAAACCTCTGCGAATGCCGGCTTTCATTAATTTTCCGGATTGTAAGTCTGTTACTTGAACACCGTTTTTTATGTTTAATTTATTTTTTGTTTCTTCCGATACACTTGCAAAACTTGCTCCGAGTACCTGAATTATATCTTTATTTACGACATCGGTTGTTCCCAAACTGTTTTTTAATTCTACGGAGAATTTCTTTAGTTTACCTTCTCTGTTTACCCATACCGTTATTTTATCTCCGGGGCTGAAACGACTTATTTGTTCTTGTAATTCGGAAACTTTTTCAACAGGTGTTTCGTTTACTTTTACAATAACGTCTTTTTCTTTTATTCCGGCTTCTTCCGCGGCACTTCCTTTATTTACGTGAACTACGTAAACTCCTTCCGGTTTGTCCATTTTAAGTTCTTCCGCCAGTTTTGCGTCAACATCTTGTATGTTTACTCCGAGCAGTGCTCTTTGAACAGTTCCGTATTCTTTAAGGTCGGAAACAACTTTTTTTACTATTGATACAGGCACTGCAAACGAATATCCGGCATAAGACCCCGTTTGTGATGCTATTGCCGTATTTATGCCTACTAATTCCCCGTTTGTGTTAACTAAAGCACCTCCGCTGTTTCCCGGATTAACCGCAGCATCTGTTTGTATAAACGACTCTATTGCATATTGTTGCTTTTGTCTTAATAATTTTATGTTTCTGGCTTGGGCACTTACTATTCCTGCCGTAACCGTAGATGTTAAATTAAAAGGGTTTCCTACTGCCAATACCCATTCGCCTATTTTAAGTTTGTCGGAATCTCCGTAAGGAATAGTCGGCAAATCTTTTTCGTTTATTTTTATTAATGCTATATCCGTGGCAGGGTCTCTCCCTATCAGTTTTGCGGTATATTTTCTGTTGTCGTTTAATATTATTTCTATATTATCGGCATCTTCAACTACGTGGTTATTAGTAACTATATAACCGTCGCTTGATATAATGACTCCGGAGCCGGATGCTGCTGAAGGCATTCGTTGCCCGAAATTTTCTCCGAAAGGATTTCCGAAGAAGAAATCTTGTATCGAAGGTTGCATTTGTTGAGCTTTATACGTGGTTTTTACGTGAACAACCGCATTTACTGTTTTTTCGGCTGCCGACGAGAAATCAGGCAAAACGGTTGTTGCCGCCGGGAAATTATTTGTTTGATATACCGGTATTTTAGTTTGTTCCGCTTGAATACTGCTTTGTTCGGGTTCTAAAATCTTGCTTAATCCGAAAGCTGTTACGCCTCCTAATAATGCGGCAAAAAAGAGTGTTGTTATCTTTTTTGCATTTTTTCCTAATTGTCTTTCTGAGTTTTCCATTGTCTTATAATTTTAAGATTATACTGTTAGTTTTTTATTTCTTTGAGTTTTTTATAAGGAAAAATCAAATGTTAAACCAAAAACATATTATTGACAAATTGACATATGCTGAAACGTATAAGCCGGCATATTGTTACACCGGATATTATTTTTTTTGGAAAAAAAGTAAATTTAATATTTTGCGGAATATATTTTTATCGTTAACATAGCAGTATGAAATTTTTTAAATATACCGGTGCCGGAAACGATTTTATCATTATAAATTCTTTTAATAAAGATATTGAAATTCCGGAAAATGAAATAAAATTTTTGTGTAATCGCCGTTTCGGAATAGGAGCAGACGGGCTGATGCTCTTGAAAAAACATCCGGAGTTTGATTTTGAGATGCTTTATTATAATTCCGACGGAAGCGGCTCTACGATGTGCGGTAACGGAGGTCGATGCATTGTTGCTTTCGCAAAAAAAATCGGAATTATACACGATTATGCAAAATTTATTGCATCGGACGGTATTCACGAAGCATTTATTCTTGAAAACGGAACGGTTAATTTAAAAATGACCGATGTTGAAGATATTAATACTTACAGAAAAGATTTTATTTGTGATACGGGTTCTCCTCATTATATTCGTTTTGTTGATGACGTAAAAAAAATTAATGTCTTTTCGGAGGGTAGAGAAATACGCTTTTCCGAGATGTTTGTAAAAAAAGGAATTAACGTTAATTTTATCGAGACTAAAGATGTTAATGTGTTGAATATTAGAACTTATGAACGCGGAGTGGAGAGCGAGACATTGGCTTGCGGGACAGGTGCCGTTGCTTCGGCTTTAGCTTATGCAAAAAAACAAAATATTGAAAACGGAGAAATAATATTAAATGCGAAAGGCGGAACATTAAAAATAAATTTTGAAAAGTCTGGCAGCAAATATGTTAATATTTGGTTATCAGGACCTGCCGATTTTGTTTTCGAAGGGGATATTGACATAAAATAAAAAAGAAGTTGCTCCGTTCGACGAAACAACTTCTGTATTATTGTTATTTTCGGGGCAACTATATTTGCGGTCCTGCCGATACCAGTTTTGCAACATCTTCGTTATCGGTAAAATATTCGAAGTTTTTAATAAATCTTTGTCCCAAATCTTTTGCCGCTTTGTCCCAATCTTCCGGATCAGACCATAAATTTCTGGGGTTAAGAAGTTTGGAATCGACATTTTTAACTTCTTTCGGAATGGCAAGATTAAATACCGGAATAGTTTCAAATTCGGCATTGTCGAGCGAACCGTCCAAAATTGCGTTAATAATATTTCTTGTAGAAGGCAAGTCTATACGTTTTCCCGTTCCGTAAGCGCCTCCTATCCAACCGGTGTTTACCAGATAAGCTGTTGCACCGTTCATTTCCATTTTTCTTATTAATTCTTCCGCATATTTAGCCGGGTCGAGCAATAGAAATGCCGCACCGAAACAAGCCGAAAACGAAGGAACCGGTTCTTTAATACCTCTTTCCGTTCCGGCAACTTTTGCCGTATATCCGCTTATAAAGTGATATTTTGTTTGCTCGGGAGTTAATTTTGATACAGGAGGCAATACTCCGAATGCATCTGCCGTAAGGAAAATTACTTTTTGCGCATGTCCTGCTTTCGATACCGGTTTTACAATGTTTTCGATATGATAAATAGGATATGAAACCCGTGTGTTTTGAGTTTTTGAAGTGTCTGAAAAATCTACTTCTCCGTTTTCTTTTATAACCACATTTTCCAGTAATGCGTCTCTTTTTATTGCCTTATATATGTCAGGTTCTTTTTCGGGGTCTAAATCTATAACTTTTGCATAGCAACCTCCTTCGAAGTTAAAAATACCGTCATCGTCCCATCCGTGTTCGTCATCGCCTATTAAAGCTCTGTTCGGGTCTGCCGAAAGAGTGGTTTTTCCGGTTCCCGAAAGCCCGAAGAATATGGCAACATCGCCGTCTTTTCCGACATTTGCCGAACAGTGCATTGCGGCAATGCCTTTGAGCGGAAGATAATAATTCATAATTGAAAAAATACCTTTTTTCATTTCTCCGCCGTACCATGTTCCGCCTATTACCGCCATTTTTTCTTTTAAATTGAATGCGGCATAAACTTCGCTGTTAAGTCCTTGCTCTTTCCATTTGGGATTGGTTGTTTTGGAAGCATTAAAAACAACAAAATCGGGTTCGAAGTTTTCGAGTTCTTCTTCCGTAGGGCGAATGAACATATTTTTAACAAAATGTGCCTGCCAAGCCACTTCAACTATAAATCTTACTTTTATTCTGGTATTTTCATTTGCTCCGGCATATCCGTCTTGAACGTATAATTTTTTTCCCGATAATTGTTTAATACTGTTATCCAAAAGTTCACCCCATACTTTTTCGCTTATCGGTTTATTGTCCGATGCGGGTCTGTGGTCGTTGCGCCACCAAATATTGCCTTTGTTTTCGTCTTCTTCTACAATGTATTTATCTTTCGGCGAACGTCCCGTAAAAATTCCCGTATCAACGGAAACGGCTCCGAGATTGGTTAAATAACCTTTTTCGTATCCTTTCAGTTCCGGATTCAGTTCGTGTTCGTACAATTCGTCGTAAGATAAATTGTGATAAATTTCTTTTACGTCGGTAATTCCGTATTTGCTTAAATCTAATTTAGCCATTTTTTTGTTATTTAAGTTTCGTTTTTATACATACAAAATAAAAGAATTTTATTTTAAAAAACGTATTAATATACCTATTCTTTAACATCATTTTTTGATTTTTTTTTGTCGGCTCGTATTCTTATGTTTTATTTTTAATTTTGCATTAATTAAAAATAAATGTATTTAATAATGAATCCGGATATAGAATATAAATCTGAAGATGAAATTAAACTTTTTCAGGAAAAAAAGCTTAGAGAATTAATGCTTTATCTTTCCGAAAATTCGAAATATTACCGAAACTTGTTTGAAAAAAATAATTTATCTTTTGAAGAAATCAAGACTTTGGAAGATTTACAAAAGATTCCGGTAACCGAAAAACATCATCTTCAAAAATATAACGATGATTTTTTATGTGTTCCGAAAAATAAAGTAATAGATTATATCACAACATCGGGAACTCTCGGAGATCCGGTAACTTTTATGCTTACCGAAAAAGATTTAAACCGTTTGGCTTATAACGAATGTATTTCGTTTGCTTGTGCAGGGATAAAACCGGAAGATATTATACAGCAAATGGTAACCATAGACAAAAGATTTATGGCAGGGTTGGCGTATTATTCGGGAGCAGTGAGATTAGGTGCCGGCATAATAAGGGTAGGAGGCGGAATCCCGGAACTGCAATGGGATACCGTAAAGCGTCTTAAACCTTCGGTTTTTGTTACCGTACCTTCTTTTTTGCTTAAATTAGCCGATTATGCCGAGAAAAATAATATCGATTACGAAAATACATCGGTAAAAAAAGCAATATGCATAGGCGAGCCTATACGAAATGATAATTTTGAGCTAAATAAGCTCGGAAAACGAATAAGTGAAAAATGGAAAAACCTGCAACTGTATTCTACATATGCTTCTACCGAAATGGCATCTGCCTTTACCGAGTGCGAAGCCGGGAAAGGAGGGCATCATCATCCGGAACTTATAATAATAGAGTTTCTTGATGAAAATAATAATCCCGTTCCGGACAATGAACAGGGAGAATTAACCGTTACTACCCTCGGTGTTGAAGGAATGCCTTTACTCAGGTTTAAAACCGGAGATATTATGAAACATTATACGAATAAATGTTCGTGCGGAAGAAATACTACAAGACTGGGTCCGGTTATAGGGAGAAAAAAGCAAATGATAAAATATAAAGGAACAACATTATACCCTTCGTCTTTATATGATATTTTGGATGATACCGAAGACGTAGAGAATTATATCGTAGAAGTTTTTACTAATGACATAGGAACAGACGAGATAAATATTTATGCGGGAGTAAAAAAAGTAACAACGGAGCACGAAAAAAAATTAAAAGACCGTTTCAGGGCAAAATTAAGAGTAGCTCCGAAGATAATTTTCGAAGATCCTAAAGAAATAGCAAAAAGACTGTATCCCGAAATAAGCCGAAAACCGGTTAAATTTATTGACAGAAGATAATATTTTAACAGTTAATAACGGTATTTTATGAAACACATTAAATTTATATTAGTTTTTCTTACTGTTTCGGTATCTTCTTTTTCTCAAAAAGAACGGGCATATATCAGAAACGGCAATAAAAGTTATGATAAAGGCGAATATAATAACTCCGAAATAGAATATCGAAAGGCATTAAGCATTGACAGTACCTCGTTTGCCGGAATCTTCAACCTTGCGGATGCACTTTACAAACAGAAAAAATATGCCGATGCGGAAAAAGAATTTAGTAAACTGACAAAAAGTCCGAATACGGAAAAAAAGTCAGACGTGTTTTATAATTTGGGTAATGCACAATTTAAACAAGCGGAAAAGTTGCTGCAAAACGGAAAAAACCAAGACGCAATAAAAAAAATATCGCAAAGCATAGAGTCATACAAAAATGCTTTAAGACTTAATCCTTACGATAAAGAAGCAAAATATAATCTGTCTTATGCTAGCGAAGTATTAAAAAAGCTGAAACAACAACAACAGCAACAACAAAATCAAAATTCAAAACAAAACAAACAACAACAAAAAGAAAACGACAATAAAGGAAAAGAACAAAGCAAAGACAAGCAGCAAGGTCAAAATACAGACAGTGACAACGACGGAATACCCGATAAAACGGAAAAAAACGAAGACCAACCCGGGAAAAAGCAAAATCCGGATACTGATAATGACGGAACACCGGATTACAAAGACCCCGACAGCGACAACGACGGAATCCCCGACACATACGAAGCCGGCAAAGACCCGCAACACCCGAAAGATACCGATAACGACGGAATACCTGATTACAGGGATACAGACAGCGACAACGACGGAATACCCGACAGTAAAGACCCGGATGCTTTGCCTAAAGCCGTTAAAATGTCGGATGACGATGCACAAAGACTTTTACAATACATCAAAGAACAAGAAAAAGAAACCAGAAAAAAAATGAACTTAAAAAAAGCAAACACAAAAAAAGTGTCAACAGACAAAGATTGGTAAAAAAATTGAATACCTTACACCGGTTTGTTAATCATTAAAAATAAGCATCATGAAAAAAACAATAATTTTATTGCCGATATTGATTCTTAACTTTGCATTAAAAGCACAGCCGGAATTTAAAACGGAAATATCAAAAGATGCCGTAATGATAGGAGAACCCTTTAAAGTTGAATATAAAATAAACAAAAATTTCGATGATTTCATCTTGCAAAAAGACGAAAACTTCGAAATAATTTCCGGTCCGATGACATCATTTCAGCAAAGCATAAGTATGACCGGGGGCAAGATAGAAAAAAATATTTCCGTTACATACACATATTTTCTGAAAGCAAAAACACCCGGAGAACAAAATATCCCCGCAGCAGAAGTAAAAATAGGAGGCAAACGTTACAGCTCCGACGAGGCGCACATAATAGTAATAGATGCCGAATATCACGACCCCGACGAACACAAAATAAAAGATATAGAAGGAACTTCAAAATTATAAAAACCATACTGTCTTAAAAATGAAAAAGTTACCGGTAATAATATTCGTTTTATTCTTTCTCTTTACGGCTTGCGAAAACGAAACACAAAACACGGAAAACAACAATACCGTTTTCGATAACTTAACGCAACAAAAAAACAAAACGAACAAACAAAAAGAAAATATCGAATTTAAAGCAAGTTCGGAAAATATAGTGGAAACAGGAGAAATATTCCGAATAAAATTTGAAGTAAATGCCGATGCCGAAAATTTTACTCCGCCCGATTTCGAAGGAATAGACGTTATCTCGGGTCCTGCAACATCTTCATTTTCTTCGATACAAATAATTAACGGAAAAAGCAGCAGAAAATACACAACTTCATATACATACTCCGTATCGTGCCCCGAAGCCGGAACCGTTACGGTTAAACCGGCGGAAATAACGGTTGACGGAAATGTTTACAAATCAAATCCTTTGCAAATAAAAGTTGTGAATAATACTCCGGCACCGAAAAACGCAAATGCGGGCAAAAATACCGGGCAACAAACAATTACCGCAAACGACGATATTTTTATAAAAACCGACTTTACCGATCTTACGGTTTACAACGGCGAATTTATTACCGCAACAACAAAAATTTATACCCGCAAAGATTTTCAGAACATAAGCGAAATAAAATTTCCGGATTACTCCGGATTTTGGACAAAAAAACTGAAAGAACCGCGAAGACTCGAATTTCATAACGAACTTATAAACGGTAAAAAATACAGCGTTGCTTTGCTTAAGCAAGTATTACTTTTTGCCGTAAAACCCGGAAAATACGAAATAACGCCATACGAAATATCTTTGCAAATTCGTAAAAAAGACGGTAAAATAAGAGATTTCTTCGGTAACATTGTCGATAATTATAAGTTGATTAACAAACGACTTAAAACAAAAAAACAAACAATTACAGTAAAACCGCTTCCGGTGCCCGTGCCGGAAGATTTCTCCGGATTTACGGGCAAAAATGTTTCGCTTACGGCGGAAATAGATACCCGGAATTTTCGTACCGACGAAAGTGCCTCTTTAAAAATAACGGTTTCGGGAACCGGAAATTTATACCTGCTTAACAATTTTAAATTAAAACTTCCCGAAGGACTGAAAACATTTAAACCGGAAACCGAACTTAAAGACAAATATACCGAAAACGGCGAAACAGGTGATAAAATCTTTAATTTTATTTTAGTTGCAAACAAACCCGGAACTTATAAAATACCTGCTCAAAAATTTATATATTTTAACGGCGATAAGCAAAAATACGATACCGTATTTACGCAAAACATCGAAATTAACGTTACCGGAGGAGGAACATACTCGTCAACCGTTTCGTCTGCCGATACTTTATCCGGAAAAGATATTCGGTATATAAAAACCGGTAATGTAAAAATCGCAAAAAGAAACGAAAATTTTGTCGGGTCGGGACTATATTACTTATCTTATTTATTTTTAATTGCTGCTTTTATTATGCTTATTGTTATGCGCAATAAACATATTAAAGAAAACGAAGACGTAATTTCCGTAAAGAAAAAGAAAGCCGGAAAAATATCGCAAAAAAGACTAAAAAAAGCATTGAAATATCTTAACGAAAAAAACGATAAAGATTTTTACAAAGAAATTTTAAACGCTTTATGGGGATATATAAGCGATAAAACGGCAGTAAATGCCGACAGTCTTACGAAAGACGGAATAAAAGAACTTTTAAACGAGAAAAATGCAGACGAAAACCTTACGGAAAAACTTTTAAACTTAATAGAAGTTTGCGGATATGCCCAATATTCGCCGTCAGGAGAAGATACAAAACCGGAAAAGATTTACGAAGATGCGGAAAATATTATCAACGAATTGGAAACAGTTTTGTAAGTCAGTCTAAAATAAATCAAAAATCAGAAACAAAAAATCATGAAAAATATTCTTATACTTTCAATAATTATATTAACCGGAAATATTACTTTCTCTCAAAATAATTTGCCGGAACAATTTATCGATGCCGATAAACTTTATGCAGAGGGTAAATTCGACAAAGCAGCCGAAAAATACGAAAAATTGGCGGCGGAAGGATATATGTCGCCCGAATTGTTTTTTAATGCGGGCAATGCGTTTTACCGTCTTAATAAAATCGGAAAAGCAATTTATTATTACGAAAAAGCCCGAATGCTGAATCCGGGCGACGAAGATATTAATTATAACCTCGAGATGGCTCGATTAAGAGTTAAGAACCTTCCTCCCGAAGTTCCGGAGATATTTCCCGTAAGGATGTTTAAAAAAATTGTTGACGCAAAATCTCCCGATTTTTGGGGCATCTTGAGCTTATCTCTTTTTATCTTGTCGTTGATTTTATTTTTCCTGTATTACACGGCAAAAACATCCGGAAATAAAAAAATAAGATTCTCGGCATCGGCGGTAACTTTGTTTCTGTTTATTCTTTCTTTTACATTTTTTCAATACAGAATGTCCGAAATAAATTCTCGCGACAAAGCCGTAACAATATCTTCTGAAATAACCGGAAAAAGTTCACCCGATGCGTCTGCCGGCGATTTATTTAAAATATACGAAGGATATATCGTAAAAATAGAAAGCAAAAACGGCGATTGGTATGAAATAAAACTGTCCGACGGCAGAAAGGCGTGGGTAAAAAAAGATGATTTAATGATTTTATAAATTATGCGGGAATTTTTGAGGATATTTATGATACTCGGAGGCATTATTCTGATTGCCGCCGGATTTTATACCCTGTTTTTCGACGGCAAAGAACTTAACTTTAACCTTATTGTCGATAAATTTGTTTTCTTTTTGGCGGGTGCCGCTTTAATATACTCCGGAATAAAACGAAAAAACAATAGAAAAACTTAAAAAGTTACGGTATCGTATTACTTTGTATTTGCAAAAAAAAGCTGCCCGAAAATAATAATACGGACAACTTTTTCCGGCGTTTTACTGATATTTATTAATCTTTTTGTTTGCTGTTTTCCTGCTTATCGGTATTTCCTTTATCGGCATTATTAATTTTATTTGCGGCAACAAGCGAAACAACCATGTCGTTAAGCATTGCACTTGCCGCATTCGGGTTGTTGGGCAATAAAATAAGATTGGATTTAGTATCCTGACCTATGGCTTGCAAGGTATCGTAATGTTGTGTTATCACTATAAGTGCCGATGCTTCTTGAGGATTAATTCCGGCACGGTTTAAAACATCTACCGATTCTTCCAAACCTCTGGCTATTTCTCTGCGTTGGTCGGCAATACCTTTACCTTGCAGTCGCTTACTTTCGGCTTCCGCTTTTGCACGTTCCACTATCAAAATACGTTGTGCGTCTCCCTCGTATTGCGCCGCAACTTTTTTACGCTCGGCGGCATTAATTCTGTTCATGGCTTCTTTAACCTGAGCATCAGGGTCTATATCCGTTACAAGTGTTTTTATTATGTTGTAACCGTATTCTATCATGGCATCGTTCAGTTCGCTTTTTATTGCTACCGCAATATCGTCTTTGCGTTCAAACACGTCATCGAGGCGCATCTTCGGAACTTCGGCTCTTACAACGTCAAAAATATAAGAAGTTATCTGTGCCGCCGGATCTTCCAACTTATAGTAAGCATCTTTTACCCTGTCTTTTGGTATCTGAAATTGTGTGGAAACTTTCAGATGAACAAATACATCATCTTTTGTTTTTGTTTCAACTATTACGTCCAATTGCTGAATACGAAGATTTACCGGATAAGATTTTTTGTCTATAACCGGAATCTTGAAATTCAAACCGGCTTTTCTTACCGATTGATATTTCCCGAATCTTTCGACTATAACCGCTGTTTGCTGTTTTACTATAAAAAAACCGCTTGACGCCGCAACTAAAAGTATGAATATAAAAACAAGTAATGTCATAATTTTATTATTTTAAAGAATTAGCTTGTAAATATATGAATTTTTTCGGAAATCCGATTGCTTTTTATCCCGGTATTTAGTTTTTAAAGACAAAAAATCATAAATAAAAAACTTGTATGTAAAGCATTTCGACAAAATATCTTAAATTTGCCGAAATTAAAACAACCTCTTATTATCCTTTTGAATAATTCCTTTAAAATAACCGATTTTCTTCCGACAAGCAAAAAAGACCTTAAAGCATTCGGGTGGGACGAACTCGACGTAATTCTTTTTACCGGCGATGCTTATATCGATCATCCGGCTTTCGGTGCGGCAATAATTGGCAGGGTTTTACGAAACGAAGGATTAAAAGTTGCCCTTATACCGCAACCTAATTGGCGCGACGACTTGCGAGATTTTAAAAAACTCGGCAAACCGCGTTTGTTTTTCGGTGTTACGGCGGGGAATATGGACAGTATGATAAATCATTACACGGCAAACAGGCGACTGCGTTCCGACGATGCTTATACTCCGGGCGGAAAGGCAGGTTTCAGACCCGATTATGCCGTTACCGTTTATACGAAAATCCTGAAAAAACTGTTCCCCGAAACTCCGGTTATTATCGGGGGTATTGAAGCATCTTTGCGAAGACTTACTCATTACGATTATTGGTCGGATAAATTAAAACCTTCGGTTTTAACGGAAAGCGGAGCCGATTTGCTCGTTTACGGAAACGGCGAAAAACCGATTCGACGAATTGCTCGACTCGCATTAAAAGGAGTGCCGGTTTCTAGTATAAAAAACATTCCGCAAACTGCTTATATAAGCGATACCGTTCCCGAAAAAAACAAACAAAAAAATATTATTCTTCATTCTTACGAAGATTGCCGTAAAGACAAAAAAAAGTTTGCCGAAAATTTTAAACACATAGAAACCGAATCAAACAGACTGAAAGCCGATACTTTAATTCAAAAAACCGCCGGGCGTTTTGTCGTTGTTAATCCTCCTTATCCGCCGGCAAGCGAAAAAGAAGCCGATTCGTTTTACGATTTGCCTTATACGCGTTTGCCGCATCCGCGATATAAAAACAAAGGTAAAATACCGGCATACGAAATGATAAAATTTTCGGTAAACATGCACCGCGGTTGTTTCGGAGGGTGCAGTTTTTGCACTATATCGGCACATCAAGGCAAATTTGTGTCGAGCCGTTCCGAAAAATCAATCTTAAAAGAAATTGATTTAATAACAAAAATGCCTGATTTTAAAGGAACTGTCAGCGATTTGGGAGGTCCGTCGGCTAATATGTATAAAATGAGGGGTTTTGATTTGAAAATTTGCGAAAAATGTAAACGCCCTTCGTGTATTTATCCGGATGTTTGTTTTAATCTGAATACAAATCATACCGCTTTAACCGGCATATACAAAAAAGTAAGAAAACATCCGAAAGTAAAGCATGCGTTTGTCGGCAGCGGTATAAGATACGATATGCTTTTCGATAAAAACGGAAAAATTACGGGCGATAAATACGAATATGTCGAAGAACTTATAAAACATCATGTTTCCGGAAGACTGAAAGTTGCCCCCGAACATACCGAAAACGGAGTCTTGAAAATAATGAGAAAACCGTCTTTCGATTTGTTCCTGAAATTTAAAAAATATTTCGATAAAATAAACAGAAGTGCCGGACTTAAGCAGCAAATAATTCCTTATTTCATATCGAGTCATCCCGGCAGCAGAGACGAAGATATGGCGCAACTTGCGATAAAGACCAAGGAACTTAATTTCAGACTCGAACAGGTGCAGGATTTAACGCCTACACCCATGACCCTCGCCGCCGTAATTTATTATTCCGGCTACCACCCTTATACGCTCGAAAAGGTCTATACTCCCAAAAGCAGAGAGCAGAAACTTGCTCAGCGCATGTTTTTCTTTTGGTATAAAAAAGAATATCGCGATAAAATAAAAAAACGACTTTTAAAGATTAAAAGAAAAGACCTGTCGGACAGGTTATTCCGACGTTTTTGAGTATTATGTTTTTCGGAATGCAGAAAAAACAGCCGGTTTAGAAACGCATTTTTTTCAATCTGTCCATTTCGCGTTTATCGTCTGCTTGTTTTAAACTTTCGCGCTTGTCGTGATATTTTTTCCCTCTTGCTATGTGAATTTCGAGTTTTGCAAGTCCTTTATCGTTAATAAACAGGCGGGTAGGAATAATCGTTAGCGAACTTGCCTTAACTTTTTTTTCTATTTTATTGATTTCTTTTCTTGTAAGAAGAAGTTTGCGGTTTCGTTTGGGTTCGTGATTGGCGTATGTGCCGTGCGAATATTCGCTTATGTGCATTTTTACGTAGATTTCGGTTTTTTCGGGTTTGCCCGGAACCGTTTGCAAAAAACAATACGAATCGTTAAGACTTGCTTTTCCGGCACGTATTGATTTTATTTCAGTGCCGTAAAGTTGTATGCCCGCAACGAACTTGTCCAATAATTCGTAGTCGTGCCTTGCTTTTTTGTTTTTTATGTTTATGATATTTCCCACGGTTTGCAAAAATATACAAAACTTCCGTAACCGGAAAGTTTAAAATAAAAGATCTGACAGGTTTCGGAAACCCGCAGGGTTTGTTTTACAATTGAGACAGCCTGCCGGTATCGAGACAGCCTGCCGGGCTGTCTCTACAATCGTACGGAATAATATAA
Source organism: Chlorobiota bacterium (assembly GCA_013153865.1). GTDB lineage: Bacteria > Bacteroidota > Bacteroidia > Bacteroidales > JAADGE01 > JAADGE01. Next base: position 13,545 of record JAADDR010000091.1, read on the forward strand.
ATTACCGATTCGCAGAGACGCTCCGGCAGGGCGTCTCTACGATATAATGCAGGCGTCTCTTTATTTATAACCGGGGCGTCTCATTTTATCCGAACGTTTCGTTTTTATATAATCGGGTGTCTTTTTTATTAAACAAATATAATGCGGGCGTCTCTGTTTTATATAATCGGGCGGCTCGTTTTCATTTCGAGACACGCGCAACGTGTCTCTGCGGGGCGGTTGTTATTTTTTGTCTTTTTTTTCGTGCATAACTTTTTTATTTTTGCATAAAATATGGAGACAAGCGAATATGATATTATAACGGTTCTCGGAGCTACCGCCGGAGGAAAAACTTCGCTTGCGGCACATATTGCTTACGAGTTTGACGGAGAAATTATAAGTGCCGATTCGAGGCAGGTTTACAGGGGAATGGACATAGGAACGGGAAAAGATTTATCGGATTATGTCGTAAACGGAAAAGAAATTCCTTATCATCTTATCGATATTGCCGATGCCGGCGAGAAATACAACGTATTCGAATATCAAAAAGATTTTTTAAATGCTTACGAAGATATAAAAGCTCGCAAGAAGTTGCCGGTATTATGCGGCGGCACGGGTATGTATATTGATGCGGTTTTAAGAGGTTATAAATTGATAAATGTTCCGCATGACGAGAACTTGAAAAAAGAACTCGAAATAAAATCGGACAAAGAGCTTATAAATATTCTTAAACAAAATAAAGAACTTCATAACAGAAGCGATACTTCCAACCGCAAAAGATTGATAAGAGCCGTTGAAATTGCTTTGTATTACCGGAAAAATAAAGATATTGATTTTTCGTATCCGAAAATAAACAGCTTAAACATACAAGTTGTTTTCGACAGAAATTCAAGACGCAAAAGAATTACCAAACGACTTAAAGAACGTATGCAAAACGGTATGACAGAAGAAGTTGAAAGACTTATTGAAAGAGGTGTTCCGGCGGAAACATTAAAATACT
>JAADDR010000136.1 GCA_013153865.1 Chlorobiota bacterium
TCAACATATGCCATTTAAACTCCGATGCAAGATTCGAATTATGTTTAGACGGCAATAATGTAAAATACAAAACCGTATTATTAAATTATAAAACTCCTTCGGAAGTATATAAATTCTATAATAATATGGAACTTGTGATGGGAATGAGAGGACATGCTCAAATGATTCCTTTCGGTCTTAACTGCCATATTATTTCATTGGGAACACACGATAAAATGCGTTGGTTTTTAGAAGACATAGATGCCACGGAGTGGTATATAAATCTATTGGAGAACCCCGAAGAATTAGATAAAACAATATTAGAAAAGTTTGAAAAAGAATACGAAAACAACAAAATAAATGCAAGAAAAAAATTAATTGAAAAACAAGACTATTTATTTAAAGTAACCGAAAACAACATGAAAAAAATAAACGACATACTGTAAAGTTTGCAACACGGCATAAATTAATATTACCAATCGCATCGTTTTTTTATGTTTATAACTTACTTGCAAAAAAACCTTTACTTACCCAATATCTGAAAAATACAATCATTTCAGCTTTAGAAAATTTAAATCCGGCAGAATAAAAAACAAACAATAATAAAACCGCAAACCATTTTGCCGTTTCTTTTAATACGGATTTTAAAAATTCCGCTTTCCCCGTGTTCAAAGACCTTATTTTTTCGCTGTAACCGATTCCGAGTGCTTGTTTTTTTACAAATTGTTTTGTTAAACGAGAGTCGGGTATTTGATGAAAAACCCATGGTTTAGGCGAGTAATATATTTTACCTCCCGCATTTTTTATTCTGTAAAACAAATCTTTCTCTTCGCCTCCGAGCATATTTTTACCTGTTCTGCCCAAGTTTTCGTTAAAAACCCCCGTTTTCTCGAAAACTTCTTTTTTTATAATCATATTTGCTCCTACGGGAAACTTATTTTTCGGAAATTCTTTAACCTTATCGCCCAAATCTATAACCGACATTATCGGCTCTAAAAAAACCGACATCCAAGCAGGCCGCCCGGTCTCATACTCAGGCAATATTTTTCCTCCTAAAGCATCGGCATGTTTATATTCGGAAAAAAAGTTTATTACCTCATCCGCATATTCCTTACAAGCAACGGCATCATCATCAATAAACGATATAATATTTCCTCCCGATTCACGAATACCTCTGTTTCGGGCAAAAGACAAACCCTGCTTTTTTTCGGTAAAATATTTAAAATTTGTATTATTTTGTTTGTTTAAAAAATCCGAACAAATTTTTTCGGTTCCGTCTGTTGAGTTATTGTTTATAATCAATACCTCAAAATCGTCTTTCCCCGCCGTTTGGTTTTGCAAAGACTCCAAACAATCCCCTATCACATCATCTCTGTTATACGTACAAACTATTATCGAAACTTTTATTTTGTTCATTATCCTTTAATATCTTCCGTCAGGGTAAAAAAACCTTTTTCATTTCATATCGTTCTCATTTTTATTCTTGGCATTTTTATAATACAGAAATAATCCTCCCGATATAAATAATATAAAAATAACTGACCCCGCAAGCGATACGGTATTTCCGATTTTCCATATCGCCGGCTCGAATTTAAATTCTATTTTATGACTTCCGGCAGGAACTCTCATTGCTCTTAACACATAATCGGCTCTGAAATGAGGAACCGGTTTTCCGTCGATATATGCCTGCCATCCTTTAGCATAATAAATTTCGGAAAATACTGCTAACTGGTCGGAGTTTGCATTACTTTTATATGCCAGATAATCGGGTTTATATTCGGTAAGTTTTATAGTTGCCGAACTGTCTAACCTGAACTTAAAAAAGTTATCTTTAAATCTTTCGTCAACAACAGCCGTAAGTTCCGGATTAAAATTTCGGATACTTTTTATTTCTTCGTCGGCATTTTTTACGGGTTTTATATAACTTACAAACCAGGCATTTCCGAGTCTGTAATTATTAATCAACGGAATAAGGTCAGGATTAAAAATTATATATTTGGTATTAAGCATATTAAGACCGGGAGAATGAAACAATACCGCATTTACGTCTTGTCCGGAAATATCTTTTTGTTGCAATACTTGTATTAAATATGCTATTTCATATTGCAAAATATTATCAATCAAATCTTGATAACGTCTTAGTTTTGCTCCGTGATAACCTCCTACGGATTTATGAAAGTAAGAAGTTGAAGCATCGTTAAAAGTGCTTACCGATAAATTTAAAACCCTGAAATCCGGGTCTTTATCTTTCAGAATAAATTTATCTGCCGTTGACTCCGTAAAAGGAGCTTTTTCTTTCCTTGCGGAAACAAAATCATCGGCATTTAAATATCGTTTATCGACACCCGCCAAATCAAGCAGGAAAATAAGACCGATAATAATATAGAACAAATTAAGACTTATTTTTTTATAAACAAAAGCTGAAATTGCCGCAACTCCTGCTAAAATAAACGCAACAGACCTGAACAAATCGGAATAAAACAAAGATGCTCTGTCTTTTTGTATTGCTTCAACCAACTCAGCCGGCCAGTTTCCGAACATTTGCGCATCAGAATCGGACTTAAAAGAAAGAACTCCCGGTATCATTAAAATCAAGAAAATACCGCCGGTTATAATCGATGTATATTTCAATGCCTTCAAAAATTCCTTTTTATCCGTTTTCCCTTCCGCAATTTCTTTAAGTGCCAAAACGGCAAGAAGCGGAATCGTAAATTCGGCAATTACGAGTATCATCGATACTGTACGGAATTTATTATACATGGGAAAGTAATCCAAAAAGAAATCCGTAAGAAAATTAAAATTCTTACCCCAAGCCAATAATACCGATAAAATTGTTGCGGCAAAAAGCCAGTATTTAGCTTTGTCTTTTACCGTAAACATTCCCAATATAAATAAAAACACCACAAAAGCCCCGACATATACCGGACCGGAAGTAAAAGGCTGAGGTCCCCAATACAGAGGCATTTGTTTAATCAAGGCATCGGCATTAGGCACGCCCATCCTCTTAAGAACTTTGTATGTTTCCGAATCTTCGGATAGCTCGCCGGAAGAAGCGCCGCCCGCCAAATCGGGAATAAGCATGTTTAAAGTTTCAAGTTTGCCGTAACTCCATGCCGTAGCATAATCTTTATCTAATCCGGATGTTTTATTATGTTTATTATCCGAAAGTTCCGACTTTCCTCTTATGGAATCTTTTCCGTAATCGTATGTAGTTATAATTTGAGAGAAGTTTGTCGATACCGCAATCAGCGCTCCCGCAAGCAACAAACCCGAGGTTTTAAGAAATTTAACATATCTTTTGTTTTTTACGGTATATATAATTTCAAACACCAAATATACCAAAACAATAAGCAAAGTATAATAAGTAATTTGAAGATGATTAACCAACAATTGCAATGCCGTAAATACGGTTACGACCAATGTTCCGGCAATCATGTTTTTTCGATATGCATGATAAATACCAGCTACTATCGGCGGCATAAAAGCTAATGCCACTACTTTTGTTATATGCCCTGCCTCTATGATAATTAAAAAATACGATGAAAAAGCAAAAGCAAAAGCCCCGGCAATACTCAGCCTTACATCAACTCCGAACAGTAATAATGCAATAAAAAATCCGACCGCCAACATAAAAATAAAACTTGCCGGTCTCATCTTATTGTTAAAACTTACTGCTTTGTATAAATATTTGCTTACATTGGAAGGTGCATAATTAGAAACCAAATACGAAGGCATTCCGCCGAACATTGAATTTGTCCAAAACGAATGCTTTCCGGTTTCCTCTTCATACTGTTTTATTTCGTGCGATCCGCCTATCCATGTTTTCTTATCATGTTGCACGAGTTTTTTTCCTTCTATCTGAGGATAAAAATATATTAACGAAACAATAAAAAACAATACTATTCCGAGAACATACGGTAAAGATTTCTTGAGTTTGGTATTCATTGCTGCTAAAATTCAGTTATATTTTACAAAAAAGCAAATGTAGTATTTATAAAATGTTTATCAAAATTACAATTATATAAAATTAAAAGATTTAAAAGTTCTTATCCTGTTTTTCGGTTTCTTTTTTTACGATATTTTCAGTTTGCCTTTGTTCGTCTTTCATTTTTTTCTTCTCCACCCTTTTAGATATTCCTATGCCGGCTTCGTAAAGTATCCAAAGCGGTAAACTTACCAATATTTGCGAAAACACATCAGGAGGAGTTATTAATGCCGATAAAGCCAAAATTACAACCAAAGAATGTTTTCTGTATTTTTTTAAAAATTCCGGAGTTACCAAACCTGTTTTACTTAAAAAGAAAATTAATATCGGCAACTCAAAAACTACTGCCGATGCCAATATAATAGATGTAAAAGTTTGTATATACGAATTTAAGTTAATTTTATTTACAACATCGCCGCTGACACTGTAAGTACCTAGAAAATTTAATGACAGCGGTACTATAACATAATATCCGAATAAAGCACCGAGTAAAAACAATAATGAAGCAAAAAAAACAGCTCCCCTGCCGTGTTTTATCTCATTTTTTTTCAGAGCAGGTTTAAGAAACTGCCAAAACTCGTTAAAAATAAACGGAAATGCAACTATAATTCCCGCAATAAGAGAAACCGTAATATGCGTCATAAACTGTCCGGTCATTTTTATGTTTATAATACTTAACGGCTTACTGTTTATGCAAATAGCATCGGTTCCGAAAAACCGCCCTAACTTGCACATAGCAGCATTAGTAAAAAAATCGGGCATCTTAGGGGCAAGTAATATTTTATTAAAAACAAAATCTTTAAATATAAAAGCCGCCGCGGCAAATACAATAATAAAAATAATCGAACGTATCAAATGCTTTCTCAAAACTTCAAGATGCTCCAAAAAAGACATATCATTAGGATCCTTTTTTTTCATTTTTTCGAGTAAAAAAATTAACAAACCGGCTTTTACACAAAACCCTCTTTCAACATATCGTGCAAATGCACTATACCCAGATAACTATCACCCTTACAAACTATTAACGATGTTATGTTATTTTTTCTCATAAGTTCAAAAGCATCAACGGCAAAAGTATCAGGCTCTACGGTTTTCGGATTTCTGCTCATAATATCTTTCGCCGTAATATCTTTAAGAGAATCCGTTTTTACCAACATACGCCTCAAATCACCGTCCGTGATAATACCCGTAAGCCGGTCTTTAGAATCTAATACGGCTGCGGCACCCAAACGTTTCTCCGATATTTCTATAATAACTTTTTTTAATTTATCATCTTCGTAAACTTTAGGAGACTCGTTCATTTTATACAAATCATCTACCCTCAGATACAAACGTTTTCCCAAAACGCCTCCCGGATGAAATTTAGCAAAATCGCGGTCGGAAAAATTACGCGCATCCAACAAACTTACCGCCAAAGCATCACCCATAACCAATTGTGCCGTAGTACTCGACGTAGGCACCAAGTTATTCGGACATGCCTCGGAATCAACGGTGGTTCTTATAACATAATCCGCCTGTTTTGCCAAAAAAGAACCGGTGTTTGAAACAAACGCAACCAAAACGTTTCCGAACCTTCTAATATAAGGAACCAAAACTTTTATTTCCGGTGTATTTCCGCTTTTAGACAAACAAATGACAATATCGTCGGGACGAATAATTCCCAAATCGCCGTGAATGGCATCAGCCGCATGCATAAAAACAGACGGAGTACCGGTAGAATTTAATGTAGCGGTAATTTTTTCCGCAATAATGGCACTCTTTCCAATGCCCGTCATTATAACCCTTCCGCTGCTTTCACGAATTAAATTAACGGTCGATACAAAAGCTTCGTCGATAAAATCCTTTAATTTTGAAACAGATTCGTATTCTTTACGTATAACGCTGCGTGCCGTTCGAATTATTCTTTCGGATTTTTTCACTTTTTTTATTTATTTTTTTTGCAAAATTAAGTTTTTGTGTAATTTTATTCTTAATTTAGCTACAAATATATTTATAAATATCGAACATTATTAAATTACAATTGAAAAGAGACAAAAGAAAATGGATGTCAAAAATTTAAATTTGAGTAAAATATTGCAAAAGAACTTCGGCTTTGACACATACAAGGGCGAACAGGAGGAGATTATAAAAAATGTTTTGGAAGGGAAAGATTCTTTTGTTTTAATGCCTACCGGCGGAGGAAAATCCTTAACATACCAACTTCCGTCGCTGCTTATAGAAGGAACGGCAATTGTTATATCTCCGCTTATAGCATTAATGAAAAACCAGGTAGACGCAATGCGCGGCTATAACGAAGACGACTCGGTAGCACACTTCATGAACTCTTCATTAAATAAAACACAACTTAAACAAGTAAGAGAAGACGTAAAAAACGGTAAAACAAAACTTCTTTATGTTGCTCCCGAATCTTTAACTAAAGAAGAAAACACCGAATTTCTAAAATCCGTAAAAATATCTTTTTACGCAATAGACGAAGCACATTGTATATCGGAATGGGGACACGATTTCAGACCCGAATACAGAAAAATAAGACCTATAATAAACGAAATAGGACGAGCACCCATAATAGCACTTACGGCAACGGCAACACCTAAAGTACAGCACGACATCCTGAAAAATCTGGACATACCCGATGCCACTGTTTTTAAAGCATCATTTTTCAGACCTAATTTATATTACGAAGTAAGACCAAAAGTAAACCCCGAAAAACAAATAATAAAATTCATAAAAGAAAACAAAGGAAAATCGGGTATTATATACTGCTTAAGCAGAAAAAAAGTAGAAGAACTTGCCGAAGTATTACAAGTAAACGGAATAAAAGCACTGGCATATCATGCCGGAATGGACTCTAAAACACGCTCGTCTCACCAAGACATGTTCTTAATGGAAGAAGTTGACGTTATAGTAGCGACAATAGCTTTCGGCATGGGAATAGACAAACCCGATGTCCGGTTTGTAATACACTACGACATACCCAAAAGTCTGGAAGGATACTATCAGGAAACCGGACGTGCCGGACGAGACGGAGGCGAAGGCAAATGCATAACTTTCTACAGCTACAAAGACATACAAAAACTCGAAAAATTTATGCAAGGCAAACCTGTTGCAGAACAGGAAATAGGAAAACAACTCCTGTTGGAAACTATTGCATATGCGGAAACATCGGTTTGCAGACCTAAAGTATTACTGAATTATTTCGGAGAAAAATTAGAAGAAGATTGCGGAAATTGTGATAACTGTTTAAATCCTAAAATGAAATTCGAAGGTAAAGACTACATGCTGAAACTTTTAAAAGCCGTTAAAGAATTGGACGAACAATATAAAAGCGACCACATAGCCAATATACTTGCGGGGAATGCAACATCAGCAATAAAATCATTCAAACACGACAAATCCGAACTGTTCGGTTCGGGAAGCGAAAAAGACGTTAAATTTTGGGAGTCTGTAGCAAGGCACGCCCTTATAAACTATCTTTTAGAAAAAGACATCGACCAATACGGAATACTTAAACTTACCGAAAAAGGAAAAAAATTCATAAAAAAACCGTATTCAATAGAAATTACGGAAGCTCACAGATACGAAGAAACCGAAGAAACCGAAGAAGACGCACCCTTAAAACAAGGCAGCGGCAGCGGTGCGGGCGACGAAATACTTTTTAAAATGCTTAAAGGATTAAGAAAAGACATGGCTAAAAAGCTGGGAGTTCCGCCCTATGTTATTTTTCAAGACCCCTCGCTCGAAGACATGGCAACACGATACCCGGTTACACTCGAAGAATTGGTATCAATACAAGGAGTAGGACAAGGCAAAGCAGAAAAATACGGAAAAGAATTTATTAAACTCATAGCCGAATACGTAGAAGAATTTAACATCGACAGACCTCAAGACTTAGTTGTAAAATCAGTAGTTAAAAAATCAGGCGTTAAAGTTTATATAATTCAAAACATCGACAGAAAAGTAAACCTAGAAGACATTGCAAAAGTAAAAGGCTTAACAATGAGCGAATTACTAACCGAAATAGAAGCAATAATAAATGCCGGAACAAAACTTAACATCGACTATTACATAGACCAAACAATCGACGAAGAAAATATAGAAGAAATATACGACTATTTTTCCGAATCGGAAACAGACTCGGTAGATGACGCTTTGGCGGAACTCGGAGAAGATAACTTCACCGAAGAAGAAATTCGCTTGGTAAGAATAAAATTTATGTCGGAAATGGCAAATTAGCACCAAAACATTTCGAGAATGCCCGGAAACAATAAAAACGGAGTTTCCCGGCTCTCGAAAGTTTTTCAAAAACCTTAAAACCCGACTTTTACCCCCCGAGATGCCTGCGAGGAAATCGAAATATATCTTTTTGTTGTTTATATATTCTGTATTTTTTAATACCGGAATACTTTCGCAAACAAAAGTAAGAGGTAATATTATCGATTACGAAACCGGAGAAGCCGTTCCTTTTACAAGTATAGTATTCGACGACGGCGAAACAGGATGCGTTTCCGACTTCGAAGGAAATTTTTTCATAGAATCGGAAAAACCGCAAAACAAACTTATTATAAACTGCATAGGATACATTACCGACACCGTAAAAATAAAACCCGGCGCTTACCAAGAAATAACGATTCAACTTAAACCCGATTTATACGACATCGGCGAAGTAATAATAAGACCCGGAAAAGACCCGGCTCTCGTTTTAATAAAAAAAGTAATCAGAAACAAAAAGAAAAACAACATAAATAAACTTAAATCATACAGTTACGAACAATATACAAAAACAGAAGTTGATTTAAACAATTTTGACCGAAAAATAAAGAACAAAAAAAGTTTAAAAGATTTCGGAATACTGTTTGAAGGAACGGATACCTCCGCCGCAACCGGAAAAATATACATGCCTCTTATATTATCCGAAACCCTGTCGGAATATTACTATCAAAATTTTCCTCGACACCGCAAAGAACGCATAATAGCGGCAAGCATATCGGGAATAAACAATTTGAGTGCCGCCAAATTTACCGGACAAATGTATGTTGATTTCAACTTCTATAAAAGTTACATACGCATTACCGATAAAGAATTTGTAAGCCCCCTGTCGATGTCGGGTCCGGTAACCTACAAATATTACATAATAGACACAAGCTATATAGATAACACTCTTTGCTATCACATGGCTTTTAAGCCGAAAAGAAAACACGAATATACCTTTAAAGGCGATATGTGGATTGCCGACACAAGTTTTGCACTGAAAAAAATAAGCGCTTACATGTCTAAAACGGCAAATCTCGATTTCGTATCGGATTTTTACGTAAAAAAAGAATATAAAAAAGTTGACGGCAACTTCTTTTTTCCGGTTGAAGAAGAATTTTTTATCGATTTTAACATATCGAAAGTAACTTTCGGATTCTTCGGCAGAAAATACACATCGCGAAAAAACATAAAAATAAATCCGGATTTTCCGGATAACTTTTTTTCGCTAACCGAATTCAGAGAAATAGAAACCGACAAACAAGCCGCAAACTACGACTCCGCACAATGGAAAAAAATAAGACACCGCCCGCTTACCGAAAAAGAAAAAAATATATACGCAACGGTAGATTCGGTTAAAAAACTGCCGGCATTCAAACATCTCGAAAACTCCGTTTACCTTATTGCAACAGGATACCTTAAAAGACAATATATCGAACTCGGACCTTATTACAAGCTGTTCAGCCGCAATGCCATCGAAGGCAGCAGATTCAGATTCGGTTTCAGAACAAGTTCACGATTAAGCAAACTGTTTCAAATAAATGCATATTCGGCATTCGGAACCGAAGACATGAAATTTAAATACGGGCTGGGAGCAAAATTTAAACTCGCAAACGACCCGTGGACCCTCGCAGGTATAAACTTCAGCAAAGATTTAATACAACTCGGAGCAAACCTCGGTGATTTCGGGTCGGACAATATTTTTGCCGTTTCCGGAAAAAACGACAAACTGCTGTTTATAGAAAACTTCGAAACCGGAATAGAAAGAGATATATTTAAAAGTTTAACCGGAACCCTTTTTCTTACACACAAAAAAATAATGCCTACGGACAGTCTTCGTTTTATAACTCCCGAAGGTAACTTCATCGAAAGTATTACGGCTTCGGAAATTACGCTGAGCGCACGTTTCGGAATTAACGAAGAATACATAGAAGGAGTTTTTAACCGCCAATCTTTCGGGTCGCTTTATCCGATAATAGAAATAAGATACACACTCGGAATTTCGGGCTTTTGGAACGGCGATTACGATTACCGCAAACTTACCGTAGGACTTAAACATTATATTTCTTTCGGTTTCTTAGGAAAAACAAATTACTATGTCGAAGCAGGCAAAATATTTAATGCCGTTCCCTACCCTTTGCTGAAACTTCACGAAGGAAATTCCGGCATTGTTTACGGCACGCGCTCGTTCAACTTAATGAATTATTACGAATTTGCAAGCGACAAATACATTGCATTTTTCGCTTCGCATCACTTCAACGGACTAATACTCAATAAAATACCGCTACTGCGACGATTAAAACTTCGCGAAGTTATTTACGCCGAAGGCGTATGGGGAAGTTTAGACACGGAAAATACCGAAATATTAATTTTCCCCTCCGACCTGTCCGACGTAAAAATTCCTTACATAGAATTAGGTTTGGGAGTAGAAAACATTTTTAATTTTATAAGCATAAATTATTTTCGCCGCGTAACGCACATACATAAAGACAACATTCGAAAAAACGGTATTTTTTTGGGTTTTCATGTTAATTTTTAAATCCTCGCGTATAACGTTTTTTACGAACAAAATACACTGCAAGACCAAATATAATAACCGATAATACAGGCAACACAACATTTACCGATTGTATAAAGAACCTGTTATTTTTCACTTTTTCGTGATTAAGCAACCGCATTTTAAGTTCTCGCGAGCGTATTGTCATTAAACCTCCGTCGTCGCACAGATAATTTACCGCATTAAGGATAAATTCTTTGTTGCCTTTAAAAAGATGCCTCGTAAACCTGTCGAACCCCAAAGGATAAGGTTTCCCGTCGGGCGAAACTTCGTTTCTTATTATATCGCCGTCGCTTACCGCAATTATTTTTGCCGGTTTGCTTTCGGTAATTACATCGCTGTATCTCAAATTCGGAAAATATTTTTCTATCGGACGATTTTTAAAAACAGAAGTAAATCTGCCTTCCGTTAAAACCGCCAAATTCTTTCTTCCTCCTCTCATAAGATTATCCGAAGGCATATGATTTACCTGCTCCAGACTTATTCTTGCGGGTATGGGGTCGTTTTTGGTATATTCGGAACTTCCGAGAAGAACGGTTTTTTTAAGATTTTTATCCGCACCTACCGTATCAAGCGTGCTTACAAATTCGGTTTTTATGTAGTTCAGATATTTGGAAATAACATGCTTATTATCCGATACTATAACCGGAAAATAATACCACGGATAATTTTTGATGTAAGGTTTACCGTCGGGTCCCTGCACGGTTATCCCTATGGGCGAAGAAAATTTATCGAGCAGTAAATCTTTATTTACCCTTATGCCGTATTGAAACAGCATATCGTCAAGATTTAAATCCAGAGGTAAAGCCATTGTATAAGACGAAATAAAAAGACTGTCGATATTAGTATCCGTTCCGTCGATTAAAAACATAACGTTACCGCCTTTCATTATATATTGGTCTATCACGAATTTATCTTTTTCGGAGAATTTTTGCATCGGTTTAGCTATGATAACGGCTTTAAAATTATCGAGTATCCCCGGTTTGCCGCCTATTTTACCCGTTTTAACGGTATAATATTCCGACAAAACGGAAGATATATCCATCAATTGATACTCGTTTAATTCGCCGTGACCTTCAATAAATGCAATTTCGGGTTTTTTATCTCTGCTGAGTTTTTGTATTGCATTTGTAAGCTCATATTCCAACGATTGTAAAGAATTATTTACGTTTTCTTCGCTTTCGGGTGCCGTGCCTGCCGTATTTTTAAGAAGATTTACGGCTATTTCTTTTCCTTTATAGGATATTAAAGCTCCGGGAAATACCATTTTTGTCGAAGTTTTGCCGTCGTCGCTAACTTCGCTTGTTTCTACGGGCAAAAGTCCTTTTTCCGAAAGAGTTTTATACAGTCCGAATCTTACTTCTCTATCTTTACTTTCCGAGGGGTCGATAAATTCGTAATCTAAATTATTTCCGGCATACACTTTAAATTCGTCTAATTCTTCTTTTATATCTCTTTGATATTTTTTTAAAGTAACAGGAAGACCTTTTCCGGCAAGATATACTTTAATATATATTTTATCGGATAAGTTACGCAAAATATTTTCGGTATATTTTGATAAGGTATATCTTTTTTCGGAAGTTAAATCAAATCTTAAAAATTTTAATGACAACAGATAAGCAAGTCCTAAAATAATTAAATAAGAAATAAAAAGACGTAATATATTTTTATTTTTAAGTTTCATGTGCTTATTTTTTAATTACTTTCTATTACCGCATGCAGCCGCATGATTAAAATAATTATTTCCTTGTATGTTTAACAATTATTTCAATCATGTTTGTTTCATATGTATTTTTAAACATTTTAATTTTACGCAAACCGAGCTGCCGCTCAGGTTCTGTTTTTAAGGACAAAATCGGCAGATATTATAAAAACAGCCGATACCGCAATAAAATAAACAATATCGCGCGTATCCAAAACTCCTTTGCTCATTGATTTATAATGTGCCGAAATACCGAGATTAGCGACAATATCGGCATAATCACCCCATAAATCCAAATTACTTATTGCTTCGAATCCTATATACAAAAAAAACGAAATAATCATTGCCGTAAGAAATGCTATAATCTGACTTTCGGACAGAGAAGAGGCAAAAACTCCTGCCGCCGCATATACCGCCGCCAAAAAGAATAAGCCCGTAAAAGATCCCCAGAAAGCACCGGTATCGATATTCCATTCGGGGTCGCCGAGTAATCCTATCGAAACAAAATATATAAGCGACGGTAAAAGAGAAAATATAACTAAAGTAATACCTGCAAAATATTTTGCGAGCACTATCCTGAAATCCGATAAAGGTACGGTATAAAGAAGTTCTATGGTTCCGCTGCGTTTTTCTTCGGCAAACAGGCGCATTGTTACAGCCGGAACCAAAAACAAGAATATCCACGGAGCCATAAAAAAGAAAGTATCCAAATTGGCGTAACCGCTGTCCAATACATTGTATTCGCCCGGAAATATCCATAAAAACAAACTGTTTGCCGTTAAGAAAACAATAATTGCCACATATCCGGTAAGAGAACTGAAAAACGATGCTATTTCTTTTTTTAATATTACTCCGGCAGTTTTAATTTCATTTAAAAAAGTCATATAAGAAATTTTTAATATCAGAAGCCAAAATTAATAATTATTTCCGTATCGGTTTTATAAAAATTTGAAACGGCACAAGAATTTTGTTAAATTTGCGAAACATCAAAAACTAAAAAGCAACAAAATGGATTTTAAGCTGAGCGAAGAGCAAATAATGATAAAAGATGCCGCAAAAGATTTTGCACGCACGGAACTTTTACCCGGAGTAACCGAACGCGACGAAACGGAAACAGAACCCGTAGAGCAACTTAAAATGATGCAGGAAATGGGGTTTATGTCCATGATGACAGACCCTGAATACGGCGGCGAAGGTATGGATACCGTTTCTTACGTGCTTGCAATGGAAGAAATATCAAAAATCGATGCTTCCGCGGCGGTAGTAATGTCAATACAAAATTCGTTAATAAATTGGGGTTTGGAGCATTATGCCAACGAAGAGCAAAAGCAAAAATACCTTGTTCCGATGTGTACGGGTAAGGCATTCGGAGCATTTGCATTATCGGAGCCGGAAGCCGGAAGCGATGCGACAAAGCAAAGAACAACCGCCGAAGACAAAGGTGATTATTATTTGCTTAACGGTATAAAAAATTGGATTTCGAATGCTTCGATAGCGGATTATTTTATAGTTTTTGCTCATACTCATCCCGAAAAAAGACATCACGGCATTAATGCTTTTATAGTGGAAAAAGGAACAGAAGGTTTTGAAATCGGACCTAAAGAAAATAAAATGGGGTTAAGAGCTTCGCATACGCATTCGCTTATGTTTAACGACGTAAAAATTCCGAAAGAAAACAGAATAGGCGAAGACGGTTTCGGGTTTAAACTGGCAATGTTATCGCTGAACGGCGGACGTATCGGAATTGCGGCACAAGCTCTCGGTATAGCGCAGGGTGCATTGGATTTGGCATTGCAATACGCACAGGAAAGAAAGGCGTTCGGGAAGTTATTATTCGAACATCAGGCAATAGCTTTTAAACTTGCCGAAATGGATATACGCACCGAAGCCGCAAGAAATCTTGTTTATAAAGCTG
>JAADDR010000047.1 GCA_013153865.1 Chlorobiota bacterium
CTGTACAACTGACATTTATGCACAAATCAAAAAAAATCACATATTTACGCAAAAAAAAAGAAGCGGTTTTTTTCGTATTTAATATTTTTTACTCTAAATTTGTCAAGAGTTTAATACTCATAAAGTGTTTTTTTCATAGTAAGTTTTAGGTTAGTTGTTAAAGGCGGAATTTTCAATTCCGCCTTTTTTTATTTACATTTATCGTAAATTTTACTTCATGCAGGAATCAGTAAAAAAATTAATTCGTTTCTCCGAAACTCCTTTTGACAGTCTTATGCAGCAACGAATACATCGCGTGCTGATAGTTTGCAGCGAATACGATTCGTTTACGCTTGAAGAAGACGGAAGAATAGAAGAACAAATTTTTAATGAATATGTATCGCTGAATTTAAGATACCCTCCTCGCATAATGCATGCATATACTGCCGAACAAGCATTAAAAAAAATGCAAAAAAGCTATATCGACCTTGTTATTACAATGTTGAACGTAGGTCAAAAATTTGATGCCTTCGAATTTGCAAAAGAAATAAAACGTAAATATCCGGGAAAACCGGTTGTAGTTCTTACCCCTTTTTCAAGAGAAGTATCACTTATGTTAAGCCATGAAGATTTAAGCGGAATAGATTATGTTTTCAGCTGGCTCGGCAGTGCCGATATTTTACTCGCCGTCATAAAACTCCTGGAAGACAAAATGAATGTAGAACGGGACATAAAAGCCGGAGTTCAAGTTATTTTACTTGTGGAAGATTCCGTAAGATACTATTCCGGATATCTTACCAATATGTATAAGATACTTCTGGTTCAATCAAAGAAGTTTATGAAAGAAGGTTTAAACGAGCACCAGCAAATGAGGCGCATGCGGGGACGACCTAAAATACTTCTTGCAAAAAACTACGAAGAAGCCGTTGATCTATACGGAAAATATAAAAATAACATATTAGGCATAATATCGGATACAAAATTCCCGAGAAACGGAAAGACTGATCCGGATGCAGGTATTCGTTTTCTTTCAAAAATAAAAAAAGACAATAAATACCTGCCTTTATTGCTTCAATCATCAGATATAAATAATAAAAAACGGGCAAAAGAACTTAAAGTTGGTTTCATACATAAATATTCGGAAAATTTGGCACTGGAACTTAAAAATTTCATGAATCTGTATTTTGCTTTCGGAGCATTCAGATTTATGGATCCCGAAACAAAACAAGTGGTAAGAATTGCCGACAACCTTAAAGAGGTTCAAGAAAGTATAAAAATTATTCCCGATAACAGTTTTAAATATCATATCTCGAGAAATCATTTGTCCAAATGGCTATATGCAAGAGCATTATTCCCGCTTGCGGATTTTTTTGTTAACGTTAAAGAACAAGACTTTAAAGGCGGGCTTCCTCAAATCCGCGATTTTATTTACGAAAACATAGCAAATTTTCGAAAATCGCAATCCAGAGGAGTTATTGCAAAATTCGACAAAGATCATTTTGACGACTCATTGATATTTTCGAGAATAGGCAAAGGTTCTTTGGGAGGAAAAGCAAGAGGATTGGCTTTCTTAGACTCTTTAATAAACAAACATTCGGAACTTGACATATACGAAAATATTATTATCAAAATTCCCAGAACAGTTGTAATATCCACTGAAATTTTCGACAATTTCATGGAAGATAACAATCTGTATCCTTTTGCATTGGAAAACAGGAGTAACGAAGAAATTTTAAATAAATTTGTTAATGCAAATTTAAGGGAGGAAACCGTAGAAGATTTATCGGCTTTTTTAAAAGTGGTTAAATCACCTGTTGCCGTTCGTTCCTCAAGTGTTTTAGAAGATTCTCACTATCAGCCGTTTGCCGGAGTTTACTCTACTTATATGTTAGGCAATGCGGGTAATCACGAAACAAATCTTAACCAACTTGTTGCAGCAATAAAATCGGTATATGCTTCGGTATTCTTTAAAGAAACCAAAGCATACATGAAAGCAACAAAAAATCTGATAGACGAAGAAAAAATGGGTATCGTACTGCAAGAAGTATGCGGAACACGCTACGAAAACAGGTTCTATCCCACATTTTCCGGAGTAGCTCGCTCGGTTAACTTTTACCCTATCGAAGACGAAAAACCGGAAGAAGGTATTGTTAATATAGCTTTAGGACTCGGCAAACACATAGTGGAAGGAAAAAGAAGTTTAAGATTTTCACCGGCACACCCGAAAAAGATACTGCAACTTTCGTCGCCCGAAACAGCTTTACGCGAAACTCAAAAAACATTTTACGCACTTGATTTATCTCCGGAAAGTTTTACGCCTTCTACCGACGACAGTATAAACTTTAAATCATACAGAATAAAACAAGCGGAAAAAGACGGCTCTATATATGAAATATCTTCGGTTTTTGATTTTCATGATAACATACTGAAAGAAGGTAAAATGTACGAAGGAAAACGATTGATAACTTTTGCCGATATACTTAAACATAATTCTTTTCCTTTAGCCGAAATTATTCAAAACGTTTTACACATTTGCGAAAGAGCCATGAATAATCCTGTAGAAATAGAATTTGCCGTAAACCTTAATCCAAAAAACAAATCATATAAGTTTTTTAACCTGCTGCAAATACGACCTGTAGTTGAAGATATAATTGAAGATGAAATTGACTTTTCGGATATTAAAAAAGAAGATACCGTAATTTATGCGAAAAAAGCTCTCGGACACGGTATTATTAAAGGCATATTTGATTTTATTTACGTAAAACCCGATAAATTTGACTCTGTAAACAATACGAAAATTGCAAAGATGATAGAATCAGTCAACGAAAAGTTAACGGAAGAAAACAGAAATTATATTTTAATGGGACCCGGAAGATGGGGTTCTGCAGACCCTTGGCTGGGAATACCGGTTGTTTGGTCTCAAATATCTTCCGCTCGGCTGATAATAGAATCAGGTTTGGAAAATTACCAAATAGAACCGAGCCAGGGAACTCATTTTTTTCAAAATCTTACATCATTTAAAGTTGCTTATTTTACGATTAATCCGTTCAGACAAGACGGCTTTGCGGATATTGATTTTTTATCCGGATATAAAGCACATTTCGAAAATGACTTTATAAAACACATAAGATTTGAAGACGAGTTGTTAATAAAAACCGACGGAAAAAACGGAAAAGGAATTGTTTTGAAACCCAAACAATATATTAACGAATTTTCAAACAAATAAAATAAGTCTTATAAGATATGCAACATACATTGCTGTTAATAAAATTCCGAATAATTTACCTACTTTCCAACGAAATATTAAAAACAATATAAGAACCATAACCGTAGAACTTGCCAAGTAATATACGGATTCTTCGGCGGCATCGGTATTTACGGGCATATTTTCTCCCGAAATAAGTATAAAAATCAAAAAAGGCAACCCCAAACCTACCAAAATATCAAAAATATTAGACCCTACGGCATTACTTATAGCCATACCGCCTCTTCCTTTTTTGGAAACTATTACGGAAGATACCAAATCGGGAACAGATGTACCGGCAGCTAATATCGTAACGGCAATAAAAGCTTCGGGAATACCCGACAAAGATGCTATATGCACGGCACTTTCTACAAGCAAACGACTTATTCCGGCTATAAAGGCAACGGAAACAATAAAAACAGCAAAGTAATGTTTCAACGGTTTAAAAAAAAGATTAATAAGATAATCAACGGGAGCAACAACTTTTGATAAAAAATTTTTTTTCGGAACTTCATCAGTGTCATATACATTCGGTTCTTCATATTTACCGGTATCCTGCTCGGGAAACAACTTCTTCCATTTAATCACGGCAAAAATATACAGCCCGTAAACAAATATAAGTAATACGGCTTCGTAAAGGCTTACCGTTTTATCATCAAAAATAAGCAATAACAATCCTACCGAAACAACATAAAAAAATAAATCTCTCAATACGGAATGTTTGGCAACCGAAGCATCTCTGACAATTGTTGAAAAACCCGTTACAATAAGCAAATTAAACAATGCCGACCCCACTATATTACCTATCCCTATAGCTTCATGATTACCCGGTCGAAAAACGGCAAAAAGTGCGACAAAAAGTTCAGGCGCACTCGAACCTATCGCCATTAAGGTTGCTCCCGCGGCATCGTGAGACATTTTTAATTTTTCGGAAAGATTATCTAAAGACGGCACAAAATAATCATCAACAACCTTTGCCAAAACATAAAATGATAACAGAAGAACTAAAACGTATAAAAAAATCATTTAATTTAATCGAATTTTTTGATAATATTCGTTATTTCGGAAACTTTTTCGTTCAAAAGTTCTTTTGATTTTGCTTCTACCAACATTCTTAAATACGGCTCGGTATTCGAAGGTCTTATATTAAACCACCAGTCGGAATATTCCACTCGATAACCGTCAAAGTCGTAAAATGCTTCCGGTTTTTCTTTATTTAAATAAAAATCTTTAACGGCTTCCATTGCTTCTTTTTTCTTTTCGATTTTAAAATTAATCTCCCCGGAATTTTCGTAAGCCGCAATTTTTGAAATCATATCCGATACACTTATACCTTTTTTCTTGTTTTCGGAAATAACGGATAAAAATATCAAACTTGCCAAAAGCCCTGAATCAGAATAATAAAAATCGCGAAAATAATAATGCCCCGCCAGTTCGCCGCCGAACACTCCGTCTATTTCTCTGAGCTTAAGTGCCGCATAAGCCCTGCCTACACGCCACATATGCATTTCAAACCTGTCTCCTACATATTCGGCAACAGCTTTAGACGTTCTTATATCCTGAAGAAATTTACCCGTTTCGTTTTTATAATAATCGGCTAATACGGCTATCATTAAATCCGGAGAAATAAATTTTGCGTTTTCGTCAACAAACATAACACGGTCGGCATCGCCGTCAAAAATAATTCCGATGTCGGCTTTTTCTTTTTTAACAAGATTTTGTAAATCAACTATATTTTCGGGCACCAGAGGATTTGCCTCATGATTCGGAAATGTTCCGTCAAGCTCGTCGAACAAATATACGGGTGCATCTCCCAATAAATCTTTTATAAGTAAAGCCGCCATTCCGTTAGAACAATCAATTGCAACTTTCAATCCCGAAATATCGGGAACATAATTCTTTAAAAAATTTAAATACTCCTCTTTTTGATTATAATCTTTAATACTGCCTCTTTTATTTGCAACTTCTATCTTACCGGTTTTCATCATTCCCTCCAATTCTTTTAATCCGCTGTCGTATCCTACGGGCAAAGCATCGGTTCGTGAAATTTTCATACCGTTATATTCTTTTGCATTATGCGAAGCGGTAATCATAACGGAAGCGTCAAATCCGTGTTTTGCGGTAATAAAATAAACCATGGGAGTAGTCGTAAGACCGAGATTATAAACATCGGCACCCGCATCATTAATACCCTTACTTAAATATTCGAATATTTCCGGAGAAGAAACTCTTACGTCTCTACCCACGAGTATTTTTTCGGTTTTTAATAACGACGGCAAAAAATAACCGACCTTATATACATCTTCCTTATCAAAATCTTTATTATAGATTCCTCTTATGTCATATGCATGAAAAGCTTTCATATTAAATCGTATTTTAGAATTAAAACCGCAAATTTAAATTATTTTTTTAAAATACTGCGGAAATCCTAAATAACAAAGTAAACTAATAATACCGGCAAAATCTTTTTTACAACATTATATTGCATAAATAAAATCAAAATCCTTACATTTGCCGTTCACAAATATTTTAAATATTAATTATTAATTAACTGTAAAAACAAAAATTATGAGTAAAAAACTGATTCTTTTGGCAATTGTTGCGGTATTAACCGTATCAAACTCTTTTGCACAAGCAAAATTCGAAAAAGGCGATAAAGCACTTAACGCAGGAATAGGTCTCGGCTGGGATAATTACGGATACGACTTGTCTCCCATACCTTCTTTTAATGCAAGTTTTGAAGCCGGGATAGTAGAACTTCCCAATGTGGGAGTTATAAGCGCGGGAGGTTTCGGAGCTTTCAGATTTGCTCCTTACAGCGACGGCGACGGGGTCTATACTTATACTATCGTAGCTGCGAGAGGAGTATTCCATTTTCAATTTTTTGACACGGGCGACTTCGATTTATACGCAGGTATCCAAAGCGGTATAGGATATTCAAATTGGAATTACGACTACGACGCTTGGGATTACAGCGATACTTATTTCGTTGATGATGCTTTTGTAGGAGCACGCTGGATGAAAAACGACAAATTCGGATTCTTTGCGGAGCTCGGATACGGCATATCTTACTTAAAAGCCGGAATAACTTTAAAATTCTAAATACATGATTAAAAAAACGCTTATTTTAGGACTTATCCTTTTATCGGCACATTTTACATTCGGGCAATACGTATTTATGAAAAAATACACCGGAATAGACATTGGTGCCGGTTACAGAACAATAGGCATCGGTATTGCCGGTCCGGGTGTTACGCTAAACGTAGAACGCGGATTTATGCAAATTCGCAGAGTCGGAGCTTTAGCCGCGGGCTTACGCACAAATCTGATATTCCCCGCAGACAGCGACATGGAACCTTCTGTTACACTCAGAGGCACATATCATCTCGGTTTATTCAGAACTAAAACGGTAGATCTATATACCGGAGTCGGTATTGCCGTCGATACGGAAGACGGAGATCATTTCCATCCGGATACATTTGTCGGCGCACGTTTTAAACTCGACAGGCATACTAAATCAAAATTTGCCTTATTCAGTGAAGTTTCGTATTACGGAACAAATTATAACGCCGGAATAAGTTGGATATTACAATAAACGTTTTTATCGTATTTTAAAAAAAAGATGCATCTCTCATATCGAAATGCATCTTTTTTGCTTTTCACAAAAACCATATATTCCTAAATCTTAGGTATTCTAAGCGCCTGTCCGGGATAAATTAAATTCGGATCTTTAAGCATAGGCTTATTCGCTTCAAAAATAATTTTATATTTCATCGGATCGCCGTATATCGCTTTAGCTATTTTACTTAAAGAATCTCCTTTCTTTACGGTATATAACTCCGGAGTTTCCGTTTCATCAATTATTTCGCCGTCTTCACTCTGAACGGCAATAAAATCCTCAACTTCCGCAACACCGTCAATATTACCTAAACCTACTATTACTTTTTCTTTTACCGCAGGATCTTTAACCTTACCCCATACGGAAACTTTTTCTCCTTCCACTTCTATTTTTAAACCTTCAACATCAAAACCGAAACGATTAATTACGGCTTCCATGAATTTTGCTTTTTGTTCGTCTGTAGTTCCTTCCGGTTTTTCTCCGGCACCTTTAAAAAATGAAAATAATCCCATAATCTTAATTTTAAATTTTTAATAATACAAAATTAACTTTTTTTACGAAATAAAGAACTTAAATATCAATTTTTATTTTCACAAGCAATATTCACGAACTAAGTCATAAAACCGCAATATAAACAAAAACCGGAAATTACATAAAATTTAACCGTAACCGTTTTATGCAAAAGTTACAACAAGCATAATATTCCGCAACACAAAAATACTATAACGTAAATATCCGTAATAAAATGATTCTCAAAAGCAAACAACTGCATAAACTCTCCGGAACAGAAAATATCACCCCTTACAAGTCGTATTAATCCGATATTGAATAAAAATCTTTTATCTTTGTATGTTTTTAATAATTCTCGCAACATTTTTTAAAGTTAATGGCAAAAAGTAAAACACGAAAAACAAAAAAAACTCCGGTTCAAAAAAAAATAAAAGACAAACTGAATGACAGAAAATTCAGAACATGGTGGGGAATGTTTTTTATTCTCCTGTCAATTTTATTTTTTATATCATTCTCATCTTTTTTAAATACATGGGAACAAGATCAGGACATTTTAGATTTGGGCTGGTTCGACTATATTTTTAACACATCGGTAAATACCGAAAACGTAGTAGGAAAAGTAGGGCTGTTTTTCTCGGACGTTTTTGTATATCAATGGTTCGGCATAGCATCATACCTGATAGCTCTTTTTTTGTTTACGGCAGGATTAAAACTTACCGGTTTCTTCAAAAAACCTATATTTCCCCTTGTTAAGAACCTTATCTTCGGAGTTTTATGGCTTTCCGTTACAGTATCTCTTATTTTCGGAAACCAAAATCCGGTTTTGGGAGGCAAATTCGGTTACGACATGCATCTTTGGTTAAGATCTTTTTTAGGCATATTCGGAGAATCGGCATTGATAATAATTACATTTATCGGCTTCCTGATGCTTACAATAGAAAATTTTCATCATAAAATGCAAGATATTTTCTCTAAACTGTTTACCGACATAAACTTAAAAAAAATAAAACTCCCCGTCATAAAAACAAAAAAAGAAAAATCACAGAAAACCGATGACGAATATTTTGAACCCGAAGAAGATGATGACGACGACGAATACGAACCGGTAAAAATCATAAAAAAAGATAAAAGCAATAATAACACCGGAGAAACAGTAATAGACTTAAGCGAAGACATAAACGAAAACATTAAAGTTACAGAACAACGAAAATATAAACTGACCGACGAAGGAAAAGAAATAGACAACGATTTCGGATTTGAAGTAGAACACACAAACAAACCGGAAAATCCGAAAGAAAACATAAAAGACTACATCAATAAAGAACTTAATAAAATAGAAGTAGAAGAACTTCTTCTGGACGTAGAAGAAAACCAAGATATAATATCTCAAAAAATAAGCGAAAAACCTGATTTTAATTACGACCCGAAACTTGATCTGGAAAACTTCACGCTTCCTCCCATAGATTTACTCGAAGACCATCAGGCAGGAAATCCGGAAGTAACAAAAGAAGAACTTCTCAAAAACAAAAATCGTATCGTAGAAACTTTAAAACATTATAAAATAGAAATAGTAAAAATAAAAGCAACTATAGGACCTACACTGACTCTCTACGAAATTGTTCCGGCTCCGGGCGTAAGAATTTCAAAAATAAAAAATCTTGAAGACGACATAGCTCTGAGTTTAGCGGCACACGGAATACGTATAATCGCTCCTATGCCCGGCAGAGGCACCATAGGAATAGAAGTTCCCAACGAAAAACCGGACATAGTATCATTTAAATCGGTAGTAAAATCAGCAGCTTTTCAAGAAAATAAAATGGAACTGCCTATTGCTCTCGGCAAAACAATTTCAAACGAATCATACGTTTTCGACCTTGCAAAAATGCCTCATATATTAGTTGCGGGAGCCACGGGACAAGGAAAATCCGTAGGTCTGAATGCCATGATTGCATCACTGCTTTATAAAAAACATCCGGCAGAATTAAAATTCGTAATGGTTGACCCCAAAAAAGTGGAACTGACAATGTACGAACGTTTGGAAAACCACTATCTCGCAACACTCCCCGATGCCGAAGAACCTATTATTACCGACAACCAAAAAGTTATTCATACCGTAAATTCGTTAAACATAGAAATGGATAACCGGTACCAACTGCTTAAAAAAGCAAAATGTAAAAACATAAAAGAATATAACCGCAAATTTGTATCAAGACAATTAAATCCCGAAAAAGGTCATAAATATTTGCCGTATATAGTTCTTATCATCGACGAATTTGCCGACCTGATAATGACGGCCGGAAAAGAAATAGAACTGCCCATTGCACGATTGGCTCAATTAGCCAGAGCCGTAGGAATACACTTAATCGTTGCCACGCAAAGACCTTCCGCAAATATTATTACGGGAGTTATTAAAGCCAACTTCCCGGCAAGAGCGGCATTCAGAGTAGCATCAATGATAGATTCCAGAACAATATTAGACAGCCCCGGAGCAAATCGTCTTATAGGACGCGGAGATATGCTTATAACACAAGGAAGCGATTTGATACGACTGCAATGCGCATTTATAGACACTCCCGAACTCGAAAAAATTACCGAATACATCGAACATCAACAATCTTATACTATGCCGTTTCTGCTGCCCGAACCGGAAACCGAAGATGACGACATACCCGGAGCGGCAGATTTGGCACATCGAGACGAATTATTCGAAGATGCCGCAAGAATAATAGTAATGAACCAACAAGGTTCAACATCTTTAGTACAAAGAAAATTATCGATAGGATACAACCGCGCCGGCAGAATAATAGACCAACTCGAAGCTGCGGGCATAGTAGGACCGTCAAAAGGAAGCAAAGCGCGAGATGTATATATAACCGACGAATATTCCTTACAAGAACTGTTAAACAACCTGCCCTGAACAATGTTTTAAACTAACATACGTTAATAATGTCGGTACACTTTTTGCCCCGATAAAATAAAATAACGACTATGAAACAAGCATGATTAAAATTTAAACACACAAGGAAATAATTATTTTAATCATGCGGTTCCATGCGGCAATAAAAATATTAAAAAATAAACACATGAAAAAAAGACACTTATTATTATCGATATTAATATTTATATCTTCCGTAATATCGGCACAGGTAGAACTTACAAAAGACCCGGAAGCAAAAAAAGTGTTGGATGCGGTATCCGAAAAAATATCACAAAACAAAAATATGAAAATAAAATTTTCATACACCGTAAAAAACAGACAAAACGGGCATACCGACACACAAAAAGGATATGTATTTTTATCGGGAGACAAATTCAAAATAATTATACCCGAAACGGAAATAATATCGGACGGAAAATCGGTATGGGCATACAATAAAAAAGATAACGAAGTTACCGTTACAAAAAACGATACCTCGGAAATGTCAATCTTTAACCCCGCAAAATTATTTACCGCCTATAAAAACGGGTTTAAATACCTGCTTATAGGAGAAGAAACAATTGACGGAACTAAATACGATGTCGTAGATTTATACCCGGAAGACACGGAAAACAGCCCCTACTCCATCATCAGACTAAAAATAAACAAAGCGACAAAACAACCGTATTCCGTAAAAACTTCCGGAAAATCAGGAATAGATTATACTTTTAAAATAATTAAATCAGACACAAACAAAGAATTTCCGGAGAAATTATTTACATTCGACAAATCAAAATATCCCGACGATATTGAAATTACGGATATGAGATAAGATTATCTTTTGTAAATTCAATTTTTATTCTTAAATTTACGGAATTGAAACCTATCACTTATAAATCGCAATGAGCAAACGAAAAATACTCATCGTAGAAGATGACAGTATGTTGTGTACGGTCTTTGAAATGTTCCTTGAAGAATTAGGATACGAACATTGCGGAACCGTTGCCTCCGGAGAAGATGCAATGGCCCACCTGGAAAACAGAATACCCGATTTGGTTTTAATGGATATACATTTAAACGGAGAAATCGACGGTATTGAAACTGCAAAAAGAATCCTTGAAAAGTACAACATCCCTGTTATTTACATTTCCGGAGACAGTGACGTTTCTACCGTAAGACGCGCCGTTTTGCCGAACACATACGGTTTTATGACAAAACCTATATACAAAAACAGTCTGGAATTAAATATAGAATTTGCCGTTGACAAGCACAAACTGCTTAACGGCTGATTTTTTACTTTTTTTATGCGAAAAATATCCGCCGAATATATTTTTACCGGAAAATCAGTTTTAAAAAAGGGAATAATAGAACTCGACAATAACGGAAAAATTATATCCGTTAACGACACCGAAGGCAAACTCAAAGAATCGGCATCTCTCGAATTTTATAACGGAATTATAACTCCCGGATTTATAAATGCCCACTGCCATATTGAACTATCGCACATGAAAGGCATGATAAGCAACGACACAGGAAGAGGTTTGCCCGGATTTATAGACGAAATAATATCCAAACGAAACTTTCCCGAAGACTTACAAAAACAAATAAGCAAAGCCGATAAAGAAATGCAATTAAACGGCATTGTCGCCGTAGGCGACATATCAAATACCGACGACAGTTTTCGCGTAAAAAAAACATCTTCTTTGCATTATCATACCTTTGTCGAAGCATTTACCGTAAGCAATAAAGAAGCCGAAACAACATTTAAACAAGCCCGAGTAAATTACCGGAAATTACAAACAGAAAATCTTCCGGCAACAATAGTTCCGCATGCGGCTTACTCCGTGCCCGACAAATTATACGAAATGATTTCGAACTTCGAAAACAACAAACCGAAAATCATATCCGTTCACAATCAAGAAACACCGGGCGAAGACGAATTAATAAAAGAAAAAAAAGGAGAACTGGCAAAAGTGCTTAAAGACAAAGGATTTTTGCTCGACGATTTTTCTTATGCGGGCAATACCGCATTGGAAGTAAACCTTAATTATCTAAATAAAAACGACAACATACTGCTTATACACAATACATTTACAAAAAAAGAAGATATTAAAACCGCCGAAAACTTTTCCGACAACATATATTGGGTTTTTTGCCCCCTGTCTAATCTTTACATAGAAAAAACATTACCTGATTTACCGCTTTTCTTTTCCGAAGGAGTAAAAACCTGCATAGGAACCGACAGTTACGCTTCCAATACCGAACTCTCGGTACTAAGCGAAATAAAAGCAATAAGCCGTAATTTTCCCGAAATAAACTTTTCCGACATCATCAAATCGGCAACCCTCAACGGAGCAAAAGCCCTTAAAATCGATGATATTTACGGAAGCATAGAACCAGGTAAAACTCCCGGTATTAACCTCATCACAAATTTCGATTTCGAAAACATGCGACCGAAACCCGAAAGCAAAATAAAAGTTCTGGCTTAAACACTAAGTTTCATGTTTCAAAAAACTTATAATTCGGATATTTCAGGATAAATACCGTCGGCTTTCAAACTGTCAAAAAATCTTTTCCTTCGCAATAATTCTTCGAACGCAAAAACTCCTTTATTTTATCTCTTGCACCTCTGTTACCGACAAAACTCACGACATAAACCTCTCCCGCTTCCGGAATATCTTTATAATTAACAATATTTGCCCCGTCAATCTTATTAATATCCACATCAATAAAATATTTTATGTGAACACCGCTGCTTACCGTATATGCTGCACGTTTTCGACTCAACCTGCCGGCACCCCAAACAACAATATCAGGAAAAAAAATATTGTTTTCTTGCAGAAAACGCATTAAATAACCTGCTTTTACACGATAAAAAGCATCGGCTGAATAACGTTTATCCGTACGTGTAAGACGATTTTCGGAATCGTACCAATCAAGCAATACATAAGGTAACTTACGATATTTTACGCCGTTTTCGAGCCAGCGCAAAAACATTTCGTAATCTTCCGGAAAATCACCTTCTTTGTAAAAACCGTATTTTAAAGCAATTTCTTTTCTGAATAATATTGTAGGATTTATAACTTGAAGCTCAACAAAACGATTTAAAGAAATTTCTTTATGTGAAATATTTTTATTCGTATCGAGAACAAATTTTCTCATCCCCTCGAAATTACCGACATAATTTACTCTGCAACTTACAACATCGGTATCCGGATTTTTATTCAAATACTCATACTGAAGTTTTAATTTATCCGGATGCCATACATCATCGGCATCGGCTCTTGCAATAAGTCCGGCGGAAGAATATTCCAAACCCTTCATTGAAGCATACACTACTCCCTGCCGGTATTCGCTCAACAACTTTACCCTTTTGTCTGAATCGGCAAATTTCTTTGCAATATGCAGACTTCCGTCGTTTGAATTATTATCGACTAAAATCAACTCAAAATTCTCAAATCGTTGATTAAGCACCGACAAAACAGAAGTTTCAAGTGTTTTACACGCATTAAAAAAAGGCAGTATAACCGATATTTCGGGCATTATCGTAAAATAAAAAAAGAGACTGTAAACAAACAGCCTCTTCTTTTTCAATAATATCTGTTATTTTTTATTTTCCGAGATTAAACATATAACCTACGGAAAGACCGAAATATACATTTCTTTGGCTTAAATCTTCACTCATCGGTAAAGTAGGATCATCAGGATCTAACTCATCATCCATAGAATAATATTGACTGTCGGTATTGATAAAGTTCAAAACACCCATACCCGCACTTAATTCTGCAAAGAAACCTTTGTAGAAATTAGCACCGAAACCGAGATTCATACCAAAATCGAATTTGTTGTAATAATCATCATATCCGCCTTCCGTAACATCTCCGAAAATATCAATATCATCAGCTTCCATGAGTACGGTTCCTCCTGCAGTATAAGTTCCGCTGAAAGTACCGCTGATAGCGTATCCTACATACGGACCTATAAATGCATAAGCCGGTCCGAATTTAAATTTAGGA
>JAADDR010000017.1 GCA_013153865.1 Chlorobiota bacterium
GTATAACAGTGGGAGGTGACGACTTACCCGAAGGTACGTATTTCTATATCTTAGATTTAGGAGACGGAAGCGATGCCTTAAAAGGTTACATATATCTGAAACGATAATCTCCGAAGATTACGGAAGAAAAGCAAAACGGCTTTTCTTCCGTAATTAAAATTTTT
Source organism: Chlorobiota bacterium (assembly GCA_013153865.1). Lineage (GTDB taxonomy): Bacteria > Bacteroidota > Bacteroidia > Bacteroidales > JAADGE01 > JAADGE01. Next base: position 165 of record JAADDR010000017.1, read on the forward strand.
CCAACAATTAAATTAAAAACAAAATGAAAAAGATATTTACAATATTACTTATCATAATAACCGTTTACGGTGCCGAAGCACAACAAGATGCCATGTTTACGCACTATATGTTTAATACACTGGCGGTTAATCCCGCTTATGCAGGCAGCAGAGATGCTCTTACTATTACCGGACTGCATCGTTCGCAATGGGTCAGTTTCGACGGAGCCCCGGTTACCCAAACTCTTACTTTACATACACCTGTGCCGTTTCGTAATTCCGGTATAGGACTTTCATTCATAAACGATAAAATAGGTCCGGTAAACAAAACATCCTTTTATGCCGACTTTTCTTATACCGTTAAAGTCAGTAAAAAAGCAAAACTCGCTTTCGGATTAAAAGGAGGTTTAAATATGATGAACAACGATTTAAACGAACTTAATTTGGACGAAGATGCAGACCCTGCATTTGCCGCCGATATACAAAGTAAATTATTACCTAATTTCGGTTTCGGTATGTATTATTATACCGACAGATTTTATCTCGGATTATCCGTTCCTAAATTACTCGAAAATGATTATACCGCAAATACAACAGACGGAACAGTTGACTTATCTTCCGAAAACAGACATTATTTCTTAATAGCGGGAAGTATTTTTGACCTGAACGAAACAATAAAACTCAAACCGACGGCATTCTTGAAAGTTACAAACGGAGCACCGATAGAAGGAGATATAACGGCTACATTTATTTTTGACGATAAATTCTGGCTCGGAGCAATGTATCGCACAGGTGATGCCGCAGGTATATTGGCGGGAATTAATATTACCGACCAATTCGCTCTCGGATATTCTTTCGACTGGTCGTTTGTTAATACAACAATGGTTTATAACGGAGGAAGCCACGAAATAATGTTGAGATACGACTTTATTTATAAAGACGAAGAAAAAATTCGTTCACCGAGATATTTTTAAACCCGTAAAAGACTTAACAAATGAAGACAATAAAATATTTTCCGTTCTTAGTTTTTATCTTTTTTATTTTTTCGGCGGAAGCGCAGACAGTTAAAATTAAAAAAGGCGAAAAATCATACGAAATCTACTCCTACGACGAATGTATAGAAAAATTTGAAGGACTCTCGGACAAATCGGTTGACATAAAAAGAAAACTTGCCGAAAGTTATTTTAAAACGGGAGACTACGAAAATGCCGAAAAGTATTACGCCGAAGTCGCCTTATCCGACGAGTACAACAGCGAAGATGTTTATAATTACGCATCTGTCCTTAAAATAAACCGAAAATATGATGAATACAAAAAACAAATGGACAGATTTTATGAAATGGAAAAACAAGACAGAAGAGCCGAATTGTTTGCCGAAAACAAAAGTTTTTTGGACGAATTATTGCAAGACAACGAACAGTTTAAAATAAAAAATCTTGACATAAACACTTCCGCACAAGATTTCGGAACGGCATATTACGGAACAGAACAAACGGTTTTTGCTTCAACGCGTACAGCAACCAAACTTTTTAAAAGAGTTTGGAACTGGAACAAACTTCCTTTCTTGGATTTGTATATTGCCGATATAAAACGCTCTAATCTGGATAACGTAAAACAATTTAAAAAGAAATTCAATAAAAAATATCACGAAGGTCCTGCAAGTTTTAACAAAAAAGGAGATTTTATGGCATATACTTTAAATAATTACGAAAATAAAAGCAAAGACGGTGTCATAAAATTGCAAATATTCACATCCGAAAATATTGACGGAGATTGGCAAGACCCGGTTTCGTTACCGTTTAACAGCAGCGAATATTCCGTAGGTCATCCGGCATTAACCGAAGACGGCAAAACAATGTATTTTGCTTCCGATATGCCCGGAGGATACGGAGGTACCGATATATACGTTACCCGCAAAGACGAAAACGGAAACTGGAGCGACCCGGAAAATCTCGGCGAAACCGTTAATACCGAAGGTAACGAAATGTTCCCCTTTATCCACAAAAACGGTATGCTGTTTTTTGCTTCCGACGGATTGCCCGGAATAGGAGGTTTAGATGTTTTTATGACTAAAAAAGAGGGAAACGATTTTATTAAACCCAAAAATCTCGGAGTTCCGGTAAACAGTAATTATGACGATTTCGCATTAATTATAGACGAAAATATGAAATCCGGATTCTTCTCCTCAAACAGAACTGACGGAAAAGGAAACGACGATATTTATTCTTTTAAAGTTTTGAAAGAAATACAATTCAATAAAATAATAAAAGGCAAAACAAAAGATACGGAAGGTCAAATATTGGCTAACACAACCGTAATACTTTTCGACCAAGAAGGAAATCCGGTTAAGACAGTAGAATCTGACGAAAACGGAAACTTCGAATTTTCGGCGGAACCCGCTGCTTTATATACCCTTGAAGGCAGTAAACCGAGTTATATATCCGTAAAAGAAGATGTCGATACAAAAACTCCGGAAGATGTTATAACAAAAGACCTCATTCTTGAAAAAATGCCCGATTTTATTATTCACGGGTTAGTGTCTGATTCCGATACCAAGAAACCGCTTGAAAACGTGAAAATTACCGTTACCGAAAACAATACCGGAAAAACATCGGAACTTAATATTGTAGATGCCGGAGATTTTTATTTAAAACTTCCCGAAAAACATCTTTACGATACAGTTAATTACACTTTCTTATTCGAAAAAGAAGGTTATGCTCCGAAAACATTTAATTACAATAAAGTTCTGGATAAATACGGCGAATATGGTTTTAATGTGTATATGAACAAAATTAAACCCGGAGAAGACCTCGGAAAGTTAATCGAAATAAATCCGATTTATTTCGATTTCGATAAATATAATATCAGACCCGATGCAGCCGC
>JAADDR010000049.1 GCA_013153865.1 Chlorobiota bacterium
TTTTTCTCCGGGTTTAATAACTATATTATCTCTAACAGCTTTTTTGCTTACAAGTTTTTTATCAAAAATAATAATAAAATGCTTCTTAACGTATTTATCAATATATTCGCCTGCATTTTTAAGACAATTTTCTTTTCCTAAATTTAAAACAACATTATAATTTCTGTTAACTATTTTTTCGAAGTCATCGGCAAACAGCTTTATTGAAATATCAAACTCTTTATTTTGTTCGTTGTATTCCATATTCGTAACAGAAAAATGAACGGGATGCAGAGTTTCGTTATTTTTAAATCCGAAAACGGAAATTAACAGTATAAAAAGATAAGGTTTCATTTTATCTTGATTTTTTTGTTCGAAACGGCATAGCAGTAAGCACAAGCCGATTTGCAGGTATTGTAAGTGCCGATGTCTTTACTTTCGATGCAACGGCAATCTTTTCGTTGTCCTTTATCTTTTAGATTTCTTTTTCTTTCGACAAAAATACCTTTTTCATTTTTCTTAACGCCCAAAAAGTTCATTAATTTTTTATCGTGGGGAAAAAGTTTTATCATTAAATCGTCGTCGATGCATTTGTTGTGCGAAATATTGAATTGCGACAAATCGATTTTTTCGGCACAAGTTGCCGTTTTTATATTCGAACCGGCAAATATTTCGTAAATACCTTTTGCGGTTTCGAGCATTTGTTTTTCGGTAAATTCAAAAGCATTTATTCCGGCTTTTTTCAGATTGTTTTGAACTCTGCGGTAATTTTTAATATCGGCAAAACTGAATACGAATTTTTCGGTATATCCTCTCAGTTTTCCGGCAATATTTTCGATTTTACGAAATAAATCGCCGGTTTTTATGCCGTCGGTAAGCAATAAAGGGTCAAAACGCCAGATTACTTTTTTTTTGCCTATGCGTTCGGAAAGTTTAATGAAAGTTTCGATGCGTTTTTCGAGAGGCGGCATTGCAGGTTCGATTTTCCGGCTGTAATCGTTAAGTGAAAATTGGAAGTAATAATTCGGAAAATTATCATCGAACCAATTAAGGTGTTGCATTAAAGGTTCGGGATTTTTAGTCCAAAAAACTATTACGCGTGTATTCTCGAAACTAATTTTATACGGTTTTTGATTAAAGGGATTTTTACGAATAACAAAACCTTCGTTCAGCCGATTTATAAGCCAACCGGTATAATACGCGGGTATGTCGGTTGCCCGGCTTGCGGAAATAATATGAGGAGAGATATATCCCAATCTTAGTATAAGATATTTTTAAAAAAACATTAACAAAGCAAGTCAATATTTTTTAAATATTAAGGTAATTCATGAACTCGTCAAACCGTTCTTCCATTAATTCTTTAATTTTATCGTCTTTGCCGTAAGCGGCTTTAATTTTATAGTCATAGCGCTCCAATGTTTGCCTTACGGCGGAAAAATCCGTTGTGTTAAGTTTTACGGTAAGTTCCAATCTTACGGAATCTTTTTGTGAATTTGCATGCAGGCTCAGAACTTTTGCTCCGTTGCTTTCTATAATTTGGGCAATTTGCGAAAGCGAATAATTATGATAATCAAGTTCCAATATAAAAACCGTACCGGGGTTACGTGCAGCGGTAAGAGTTCCGAGAAACTTTATTAAATCGCGAAAACAAACCGCTCCGATATATTTTTCTTTTTCGTTAAGAACCGGAACTAAAGATATATTTAATTCCGTAAATAAATTTATAACCGAATAAACATGTTCGTAGTTTGTAACAAACGGACGGGCAAGTACATTTTTATATGAAGTAAACGGTTTATCCACTAAATCGAAATCATAAATTTCATTTTCCGAAATAAGTCCGTAATAAGTTCCGTCGATATCCGTAAGAGGTATATGCGAGATTTTAAAAAAATCCATACGCACAAGAGCTTTTTCTCCTTTGTCGTTAATATTGACCGAAGGGAATATATCCGATATTAAATCTTTAGCCTGCATAAAATATCCGTATAAAAATGAAGTTTTTATAAACTAAATACAAATCAAATTTATACTTTTGTATTTTTGATTAAACATCAAAAATATTATTAATTTATTTCCGAGCAAAAGAAAATGACACGATTAAGCGTAAATATTAATAAAATAGCAACATTACGAAATGCTCGCGGAGGCAATAATCCGGACGTGATAAAAGCCGCCGCTGACTGCGAAAGTTTCGGAGCTCAAGGGATTACCGTACACCCGCGCCCCGACGAAAGGCATATAAGGTATGATGATGTATATAAACTAAAAGAAGTTATAAAAACGGAATTTAATATTGAAGGAAATCCGATACGAAAGTTTGTTGATTTGGTTTTGTCGGTAAAACCCGAACAGGTAACTCTTGTTCCTGATTCGCCGGATGCTCTGACATCTGATGCGGGCTGGGATACCGTAAAGAATAAAGATTTTTTGTCGGAAATAATTTCCGAGTTTAAAAATAACGGTATCAGAACATCAATATTTATTGAAACCGATTTTAAAATGATTGAGAATGCAAAGCTTTGCGGGACAGACAGAGTTGAGCTTTATACGGAACCTTATGCGGCAAACTTCGGTAAAAATAAGGAGAAAGCGGTAGAACCGTTTGTAAAAGCCGCAGAAGTTGCATTGAAAAACGAACTTGAAATTAATGCCGGTCATGATTTGGATTTAAATAATTTAAAATATTTTAACAAACACGTAAAAGGGCTTAAAGAAGTTTCCATAGGACATGCATTAATTTGCGATGCTTTATATTTCGGATTACATAACACAATACAAATGTATCTTAAAGAGTTACATTAATTAAACAAATTAAATAAATTTAAAAAACCATAAATATTATGAATGCTACATCAAAAACTTTAACGGTCGTTATTATATTGGAAACTTTAATAATAGGATGGCTTCTGTACGACAAATTTCAGCAGCATAAAGAAAATAAGGAAATAAGTCGCGAGCTTGTTCAGGTAAAAAGTGATAAAGCCGTTATAGAAGAAGAACTCAGAACCATGTCGAAACAATACGACGATTTAAAAACCGATAA
>JAADDR010000066.1 GCA_013153865.1 Chlorobiota bacterium
ATTTACCGAAAGTATTAAAAAAACAAAAAAACGCGAAAGCGTGGAAGAAATACTTACCGCAAGAGAAATAGAAGTACTGAAACTTATTGCCGAAGGCAAAAGCAATAAAGAAATTGCCGACTTGCTGTTTATAAGCCAACGAACCGCCGAAAAACACAAAAGCAACATACTTATTAAACTCGAAATGAAATCGGTTGTCGATTTGGTAAAATATGCCATAAAAAACAAAATAATAGAAATTGACTGACATACGTAATTTACGTATTTTTTTCAGAAAAATACGAATGTATTTTTTCCGCTCGGTTGCATATCTTTGTTAAATAACCGATAATATACTCTTAACCTGAAATTTTAAATATTATGAAAACAAGATTCTTATTGATAAGCGCAGTTTTTCTTTTTATTTTCACCGGAACGGAAGCCCAAAACAATAAAAACGAAACTTCCGAATGCGAAGCGTGGTTTTATCCGTATTTTACCGATAACGACTATCGTACCGTATATTTTCAAGACGGATCTTCGCCGCAGGAAGACATAATTTCAAGACATTGGGATTTCGGAGACGGAACAACAAGCGACGAAGACAATCCTCAACACACTTATACCGCCGACGGTGTTTATAAAGTTGTTTTGACAATCCAAACTTCCGATTGCTCGGATGTTTACCAAGACAGTATAAGCATCGCTCCCGGAAACATTCCCGGTTCTTGTGCCGATTATTATTACGAAATTTCAGGAAGCAATTTCAGAACCGTAAACTTTTTCGAAAATTCTCCCGATTATATAGATATAGATTCAAGACATTGGGATTTCGGAGACGGAAGCACATCATCGGAACAAAACCCGGTGCACGTATTTGCACAAGATACGGTATATCCCGTAAAACTAACCGTAACATCGGGAGATTGCTCGGATTCCGTAACCTATTACATATCGGTCGGAGAAGATTATTATCAGGGAGATTCCTGCTTGGCAATGTTTTCTTTCGAAAAAATGGATCCTGCCGGACTTACTTTTCATTTCTATGATGTCTCGTATATCCCCGGAGATACCGTTCAAACTTACCTGTGGGATTTCGGCGACGGAACAACAAGCGACGAAGCAAACCCCGTTCATACCTTTGCGGCGGAAGGCGAATATGTCGTATCTTTAACCGTTGAAAACGAACAGTGCAACTCGCATTACGAATCAATGATATATGCCGGAGAAGATACTTGGTATCCGGAAGCTTGTCAGGCAATGTTTTACGTATTTACAAACTCCGATAATTACAGAGAACTTTATTTTAACGATTTCTCCTACGGCGACAGCCCCGTGCTTGCAAGATATTGGAATTTCGGAGACGGAACGGTAAGCACCCTGCAAAATCCGGTTCACGAATTTGCCGAAGACGGAACTTACAGAGTAACGCTTACGATAGAAACAAACAACTGCCAAAGCACTTTGCCGATGGATGTAAGAATTTTTGAAAACGAAAATACGGCAGACTCTTTAATGCCTATGTTTTATCCCGAAAATTTAACGGATTCGGTTAAATTCCACAATCTTACTTTCGGAGATGCCGACAGATGGTATTGGGATTTCGGCGACGGTACAAGTTCCGATCTGTTCAGCCCGATTCACTCTTTCGAAGGACACGGAATACATCAGGTTGCATTATCGGCATACAGAGGTACATCGGTAAATACCGTCGTTATCGAATTTTATGTTCCGCAAAAAAAAGACACAGGCACGGATACGGAAATAAATTATGCGTATTTATATGCGGGAGGCATTAATTCCGTCGATAAAATCGAAACATTTAATTTTAAAATATACCCCAATCCGGCAAACGATTTTCTTATGATTTCGGCTTCGGAAGATAATATTGACATCGAAATATACGATTTTACCGGAAGAAAAGTGGCAGAAAAAAACAATGCGAAAAACAGAATAGACATATCCGGTTTGCCCGAAGGAATTTATCTTATTAAAATATACGGAAGCAAACTTTCCGGAACAGTTAAATTCATAAAACACTAATTTGCGTAATTTACGTATAAAAAGCCGTTTTGTGCTTATGTTTTTAAAGACGATAAAGTCATAATTTTGAATTGACAAATAAAATATTAACTGAAAAATTTCAAAGTTATGAAGAAATTAATTTTAACAATCGTATTTTTTGCGAGCATAATATTTTCCGGTTATGCTTACGACTTCTCGGTTTACGGAAACGTATCCGACGAAAACGGAAATCCGCTTGTTCAGCAAGAAGTAACATTAAGAGTTTATAACGGTGTTGACAGTGTTGATTTTGACTATCTGTCCGTATATACCGACGGAACCGGAAACTATTTCGGTACGGTAAACGTAAACGAAGAAAACTCTGTTATAGTAGCGGAAACTTATGTATATGCCTGCGATTTAATTTATGTTGAATATGCCGATGTGAACGAATCCGGACAAGCGGAAATAAACTTTACGGTTTGTGCCGATACCGGAAACGGAGGCGAAGACGAAGAATGCTTTGTTTTCTTCGATGCACAACAAAACTTCTCAAATCCTTTGGCAGTAGATTTCTATCCCTACGTGCCCGATACATCGTTTTATAACTTTGCGTGGGATTTCGGCGACGGCGAAACAAGCACGGAAGATGCTCCCGAGCATATATATCCGGATTTCGGCGATTATGAAGTTACAGTTACGGCATACAGCGATGCTTGCGGCGAAGTATCATACACCGGAATCGTATCTTTGTTCGACTATAACGATTCTACCCAAATAAGCGATTGCTTTGCAGATTATTTCTATATCCCCGATTCGATTGATTTTAACACATTTAATTTCTTCGATGCTTCTTATACATGGGGTGAAATTACTTCTTGGCATTGGGATTTCGGCGACGGCACAACTTCCGATGAACAAAACCCGGTCCATACTTTTGCTCAAAGCGGCGAATATCCGGTATCTTTAACAATAGAAACAACCGAAGGTTGCTCATCTGAAGTTACATACCCCGTATGGGCAGGCGATGATGTTTGGTATCCGGAAGAATGTCAGGCTTTATTCTTTACCGATTACAGTTCCGAAGACTTTTTAACTGCTCAATTTATTGATCTTTCATGGGGAGGCGACAGTAATGTTATGGCATGGTCTTGGGATTTCGGCGACGGCGAAACTTCAAACGAACAAAACCCCGTTCATACTTTTGCTCAAGAAGGCGAATATTTAGTATCTTTAACAATATACACTCAATCTTGCTCTAATACTTTTCAGGAAATTGTTTACATGGAAGATTGGGGAGGTTCTTGCAACGACGGATGCCAAGCATTTTTCTGGCCCGATTTTGACTCTACGGCAACTGCCGTTAAATTCTTCGATTTATCTATGCCGATACCTGAATCTTGGTCTTGGGATTTCGGCGACGGCGAAACTTCAAACGAGCAAAATCCTTATCACGTATATGCCGCTCCGGGTATTTACACGGTAAGTCTGTCTGTTGAGTCTGACTCTTGCAGCAGTGCGTTTGCAATGGAAATAGAATTATTCGACGGAGAAAATAACGGAAATAAATCTTCAAAATCTTCGTATTCCGGAGTTATCAGAAAAGCTTATGCCCTCCATAAAGGAATAGCAAGCGATGTTGAAGACTTAAGCGTAAATACTTCCGAATTTACGGTTTATCCTAATCCGGTTAACGATATCTTAAATATCAATTTCGGACAAAATATTGAAAATGCACAAATAGTTATAACGTCGATAAACGGACAAACAATAGCTCAATTTAATGTTTCAAATAAATCAAAATTCGAGATGAGCAGTTCTAATCTGCCTTCCGGAATTTACTTTGCGAGAATTACCGCCGACGGAAAAGTTTCTGTTTTGAAATTCGTAAAATAAAAAACAAGGGTGGTTTCAGTCTTATGACTAATGTTTTTCGGCTCGTTATCAAAAACGAGCCGTTTTTTGTGTTTTCATATCTTGAAAAACATGAACGGCAGATAACAAACAACGGTAAAAAGAATTATATATCCGATTTTGTAAAGAACTTCTTATTTTTTTAATATGCGGAAGTTTCTGTTATACAAAATTTATGTTTATGAAAATATTGTTATTTTTTTGACATGAAAAGATGAGGCGGAAGAAATGATTATTTTATATATACAAAAAAGACTTTTTGAAGAAGTCTTTTTTGTGCCCGGGACAGGGGTCGAACCTGCAAGCCCGTGAGGGCACATGAACCTGAATCATGCGCGTCTGCCAATTCCGCCACCCGGGCATCTTGTTTTAAGAGATTGCAAAAATATAAAAAACTTTAATTCAACAAATGTTTTTTCCAAAAGTTAAGCATCATTGTATATAAATGATACCTTGTATTGCCTCCGTATATGCCGTGATTACGGTTTGTATAGAAAAATTCTTCGAACTGTTTGTTTGCCTGAACCAATGCTTCGGAAAATTCAGCCGAATTTTGAAAATGAACGTTATCGTCGCCCAATCCGTGAATTAAAAGAAAATTGCCTTTTAGTTTATTTGCAAAATTTATCGGTGAATTATTATCGTAACCGTCGGGATTTTCTTCGGGTGTACGCATAAAACGTTCGGTGTAAATGTTGTCGTAATATCGCCAGTTTGTTACCGGTGCAACGGCTATTCCGGTGCTGAAATAATCGGCGCCTTTGGTCATACACAAAGATGTCATAAATCCTCCGTAGCTCCAACCCCATATACCTGTTTTATCCGGGTCAACGTAATTTTGTTTTTTTAACCATTTTGCCGCTTCGATTAAATCTTCCGTTTCGTATTTGCCGAGTTGCAGATATGTTTGTTTTTTAAATTCCTCGCCTCTGCCTCCGGTGCCGCGCGGGTCAACACACATAACAATTATGCCTTCTCCGGCTAAAAGATTGTCCCACCCGAAACTCCACCGGTTAACGACTTGTTGCGAACCCGGTCCGCTGTATTGCGTAATTATTACCGGATATTTTTTATTCTCGTCAAAGTCGGGGGGAGTTATCATCCAAGCATTAAGTTCGATGTTCTTTGATGTTTTAAATTTGAAAAATTTTTTATTGACACCGCCGTATTCTTCCGCAAGTTTTTTTATCCCGGAATTTTCGACCAGAGTTCTTATTTTTTTTCCTTTTGAATTATGCAAGGTAACGATATTGGGCGTTTCGGAGTCTGAATAAAAATTTATGAAATATTTAAAATTTTTGCTGAATTCCGCTCTGTTTGTTCCCGTTTTTTCAGAAAGTTTTACGGCTTTTTTGCCTTTTGAGTCGGTTTTGAATACTGCCGTATTTATCGGCGAACCGTCAAAAGCGCGATAATAAAAAATTTTGTTTTTTTCGTCGTATCCGTAAAAATCCGTAACTTCATTTTCACCTTTCGTGATTTGAGCAATTTGTTTTCCGTTTATGTCGTGCAAATATAAATGTTTATAACCGTTGCGTTCGCTTGTCATTACAAAATGTTCTCCGTCTTCGAGAAACTGCAGTTTGTCGAAATCGGTTTCGTCTATGTAATATTTGTTTGTTTCGGTATAAATAACTTTTGATTTTCCGGTATTCATATCGGCAAAAAGAAGTTCGAATTTGTTTTGCAATCTGTTAAGTCTGAAAATCGCCAATGTGTTGTTGTCTTTTGTCATTCTTATTCTCGGTATGTAAATATCTTTTTCTTCTCCTATGTCGGCATTAATAGTTTTTCCGGTATTCATATCGTAGATATGAACGCTTACTTCCGAGTTGTCTTCGCCGGCTTTCGGGTATTTGAATTTTCTGCATTCCGGATACAGTTTGTTTTTTATTAATTCCGGATTACTTCCCGCAAACATTGTCATTCCGAACATTTTCACTTTTGATTCGTCGAATTTTATATACGCCAGTTTTTTACCGTCGGGAGACCATTCGTATGCTTTGTTAAACTCAAATTCTTCTTCGTAAACCCAGTCGGGTATTCCGTTAATGATTTTGTTATGCTTGCCGTCGAAAGTTATTTGTGTTTCTTCTTTTGTTTCGAGATTTTTTACGTAAATATTGTTTTTTCTGATGAATGCAATATTCTTTGAGTCCGGAGAGAAACTTGCGATTTGTTGTTTGCCGTTGTCCGAAACAGGTGTAAGTTTTCCGGTTTTTGTATCGTAAACAAAATATTCGGCGGTAAAAGATCTTCTGTAAATAGGTCTGTAATTTGTTTGCAACAATATTTTTGTTTCGTCTTTGCTGAACTCGTAATCTTCCGGACTTATTCCCGCTTTTACGGCATTAAAAACGGTATCTGTTATTTCTCCGGTTTTATAATCGTATTCTATGATATTGCCGGCACGGTCGCTTACCGTATAATGAATTCCGTCATTCATTGAGCGAATGCCGTAAACGGAATTTGTCCAAAAAGTCCAATTTTTCCACAAATCGTCAACGGTAATTTTTTTGTAAGTTTTTTCTTGTGCAAAGATGTTACCTGCCAGCAGTATAAATAGTACCAGTAAATTTATTTTTTTGTTTTTTCTCATTTCGGTATAGAATTTGATAATTTTTCAACAAATATAAAGATTTACGTTTTAAAATCACATAAAAAGTATTACTTTTGGAAAAAATAAATATATAAATATCTGAATTATTATGAGAGATTTTGATTCCGCTTTTTTAAGCTCATTGCTTCTGTTGTACGACAGTTTTGAAGATCACGGTATATCATTGGTTTACGTCGGAAAATTTAATCATACCATAACCAAAGTTTTTACGGCTTTAACGAGCGAAGATATCGAGAACTTAAACGAAGCTCCTAAAGTTCAAAGAACTTTGCATCATTCTATGATAGAAATTTTGCAAAATATGACGAAACATTCCAATAATATGTTTCAAGACATAAACTTCGGAAAAGGTTTGTTTATGCTCGGCAGAAAAAACGATGCATATCATATTATAACGGCAAATGTGGTAGATAATCATCAAGAAGAAGAACTGCGAAATACTATTGACGAACTTAATGCCTGCACACCGGCAGAGTTAAAAGCAATGTATAAAAAACAACTTCGCGAAGGTAAAATTTCCGGAAAAGGAGGTGCCGGACTCGGTCTTATAGATATTACCAGAAAAACGGGCAATCCTTTGGATTATATGTTTTTTCCGGCTGACGACAACAAAAAATATTTTGTATTGAAAGTAAAAGTCGATTCGGCATTGAAAGAAGGATAAATCTTAATGACGAATTTATTTCAAAAGATATCTTTGAAAGAATACAACACATTCGGTATTGATGTCGAAGCGTTGTATTCTTTTTTTTGTTACGACGAAAAAGATTTAATATCATTTTTACGTCAAAATAAAATTAAAAAATCCGATATTTGCGTTATCGGAGGCGGAAGTAATATCCTGCCGGTTAAAAATATCAACGATATTCTTGTTTTAATGAGAAACAAGGGTATAAAAATAATCGAAGAAAATAAGAATGATGTTTTCGTAAAAGTTGAAGCGGGAGAAATTTGGGACGATTTTGTCGATTGGTGCGTAAGAAAAGAATTTTGGGGAACGGAAAATTTATCTTCGATACCCGGAACGGTCGGAGCTGCACCGGTTCAAAATATAGGAGCTTACGGTGCGGAGGTAAAAAACGTAATATATAAAGTAAATACGGTTGATACAAGAAACGGCAAAACGGAATCTTTTCGAAACGAACAATGCGATTTCGGGTACAGAAACAGTTTTTTTAAATCCGAAGAAGGCAAAAATTTTATCGTTACAAGCGTAATTTTTAAATTAAGCAAAAATCCGGAACCCGATTTGTCGTACGGAAGTCTTAAAAACAAGTTTCCGGATAATAAGGCGAAAATAGAAGAAATAAGAAAGGCGGTTACGGAAATTCGAAAAAGCAAATTGCCCGACCCGAAAATTTTGCCCAATGCCGGAAGTTTTTTTAAAAATCCGGTTATCTCGGAAGCAAAATTTACGAAATTACGTAAAAAATTTCCCGGTTTGGTGTATTATCCCGCCGAAGACGGAAAAATAAAATTAGCCGCCGGACAATTAATCGACCTTTGCGGTTGGAAAGGAAAACAAGAAAACGGTGCGGGCGTACACGACAAACAGGCGTTGGTTATAGTAAATTACGGTAATGCCGACGGAAATACAATACTCGAATTTTCAAAAAAAATACAACAATCGGTTTACGATAAATTCGGTGTTTTAATAGAGAGAGAAGTTCGTGTTTTACCTTAAAATATTTTAAATAAAATTATTGTAATACGGTAATATGAGAAGAACTAACACAGAGCCGTTAAAAGATGTTATCCGCAGATTCCTTGAAATATACGGAGGCGACAGAAAACTGAAAGAAATAAAACTGCAACGCAGTTGGTATAAAGTTGCCGGACAGAGGATAGACAAGCATACAAAATTCGTGAATATCGACAAATCGACTTTTTTTGTAAAATTAGATTCTCCGGTGCTTAAACAAGAACTTTTAATGATGAAGTCGCATATAATAAAACGCTTAAACGAAGAAGCCGGAGAAACACTTATTGACGAGATTGTTTTTTTGTAGTAAGAAGATTAAAAAAAATCATCGTCGTCATCAAAATCGTCGTCGAAATTGTCAAAATCATCTTCATCGTCAAAATCTCCGGTAAAGAAAAAATTATCGGAATCATTTACCGGATTTTCCGAATCGTTAAAAAACGAATCGTTTGTATCGGAAATATCGGAGTTAAGTATTTCTTCTATTTTATCTTCCGAAAAAATTTCGGTATTTGTTGCAATAATGTCTTCGGATAACGTGATGCCGTATTTTTCTGTTTCTTCGGTAATGCCGTATATTATTTTTTCCAGACTTACATGAAGCGGAACCAAACATACTATACTCACAAAATAGTCGTAAAAATTTATTTTCTCGCTTATGCTTTCATGTTTATTAAGAATAAATTCTATTTCTTTTTTCATGAAATTCTTTTCGAAATCCGAAAAACTTTTTTTGTTTTTGGAAACCAACACAAAGAAATATCTGAGTTTGTTTTTATAACCTCCCAGTCCGGAAGAAATATATATTTTATCGTCATCGCTTAATTCGTGTTCTATATGCGCTCTGCTTTTTTGAAAAGATAATATTGCCCATTTTTTTAATTTGCTGTCGCATACCGTTTTATATTTTTCTATAATTCTGTATGCTTCCACATTGCCGGATAAACTTAATTCCGTAAGAGCTTCTTTTTTTTCCGTTAAATCTTTTGCGGGGTCGTAGAGTATTTCTTTAAGGATGTCCGCAGGACGTAAATCTCTTTCTTTTTTAAAAAAATTACGCACGGTATTCTCAAACTCAAGTTGAGTATGCACGTCAATACCTTCTTCGAAAATAAATATATCGGATATAGGTTTTTGTAATTGCTTTTCAAGATATTTTTTCAGATTTCCGGATGCCATATATTAAAAATTTATGCAAAATTAACACTTTTAATTTTAACGACATTAATTAATCTTTGTTTTAATTTACGAATAAAAAATTACCTACATTTCGGTATTGCCGGCTCAGATTATAAACTTTAATTTTGCGGTATAAAAAATAGTTTGAGAAGAATGAATTTATCGGAATTACAAGATAACGAAAAAGCAGTTATAATAAAAATAAAAGGAAGGGGAGCATTCAGAAAACGTATTATAGAAATGGGCTTTGTAAAAGGAGAAACCGTTACGGTTATTAAAAATGCACCCTTAAAAGACCCTGTTGAATATGAAGTAATGGGCTATCATGTTTCGTTAAGACGCAGCGAAGCCGCTTTGGTGGAAGTAGTTCCGGAAAATGAGGCGGTAATGCCGGAAAACGATAATTATAACGGCACAACGGAAAGTAATATGCCCGAAAACTCCGTAAAAAATAAAAGCAGGCATATAAATATTGCATTGGTGGGAAATCCAAACTGCGGAAAAACAACATTATTTAATCATATTACCGGATCTGCCGAACACGTAGGTAATTACGGCGGTGTTACGGTTGATGCAAAACAATCTTCCGAATCATACGGAGGATACATATTTAACATTACCGATTTGCCCGGAACTTATTCGCTTACGGCATATACGCCTGAAGAACTGTTTGTAAGAAAACATATATTCGAAGAAGTTCCGGATATAATAGTAAACGTTGTTGATGCTTCTAATCTTGAACGTAATCTCTATCTTACTACGCGTCTTATCGATATGGATCTTAAAATCGTTATAGCATTAAATATGTATGACGAACTTCAGAAAAGAGGCGATAAGTTTAATTATAAGATGTTTGCTGAGATGACGGGAATACCCGTTATACCTACGATTGCATCGGCGGGTAAGGGCATTAACGAATTATTCGACGAACTTATCAAAGTTTACGAAGATAAAGAACCGGTAGTAAGACATATTCATATAAATTACGGAAAAGGAATCGAAAAATCAATAAAAAATATTCAGGAAAAAATATATGTTGACGAAAATATAGAACTTACCGGTAAAGTTGCTCCGCGTTTTTTAGCTTTAAGTCTGCTCGAAAAAGATAAAGAAATCGAAAATCGTATTGCAAATCTAAAAAACGGAAAAGAAATTACTGACATTGCAAAAAAAATGATTAATCGCTTGGAGTCTCACCTTAAAGAAGATACCGAAACATTAATTACCGATGCGCGTTACGGTTTTATACGAGGAGCTTTAAAAGAAACTTATTCGCGAAAACAACCCGAAGGAAAAAGCAGAACTCAACAAATAGACAAAATTCTCACTCATAAATTTTGGGGTATCCCGATTTTTGTGTTTTTCATGTGGCTGATGTTTCAACTTACGTTTACATTAGGAGCATACCCCATGCACCTGATAGAAAATACAGTCTCTTTTACGGCAAAAATAATAAGCGACATTATGCCCGACGGAATGCTTAAAGACTTAATAGTTGACGGTATTATAGGAGGAGTGGGAGGCGTAATAGTATTTCTGCCTAACATCCTTATTTTGTTTTTTGTAATATCATTGGCGGAAGATACCGGTTACATGTCGAGAGCAGCTTTTATTACCGATAAATTAATGCATAAAATAGGATTGCACGGAAAATCTTTTATACCTCTGGTTATGGGGTTCGGTTGCAACGTTCCGGCGGTTATGGCTACCAGAACTCTCGAAAACAAAAGCGACCGTTTGCTTACCATGCTCATAAATCCGTTTATGTCGTGCAGTGCCCGGCTGCCGGTTTATTTGGTTATTATTGGAGCCGTATTTCCCGAACATGCGGGAAGTGTCTTATTTCTTATTTACGGAACCGGAATTTTATTATCGATTTTAATAGCTAAATTATTTAAAAAAACAATATTCAAATCAAAAGATGCTCCTTTCGTAATGGAATTACCGCCGTATCGTAAACCCGTATTAAGAATATCTTTAATACACATGTGGCATAAAGGTTCGCAATATCTTCAAAAAATGGGAGGAGTTATTTTGGTTGCATCCGTTATTATTTGGGCATTGGGATATTTCCCGCTTAACGGTCGGGAAGAAAAAATCGTAGAAAATCAAATCGAAAACCTTGAACGAAAAAAAAACGATAATACCTTAAACAAAGAGATTATATTAAACAAAATAGAAGAATTAAAAATTAAAAAACGACTTATTCATCAAGAAAACTCGTATATAGGCAGAATAGGACATTTTATCGAGCCGGCTATACGTCCTTTAGGTTTTGATTGGAAGATGGGAGTAAGTATTACCGCCGGCATTGCGGCAAAAGAAATCGTGGTAAGCACAATGGGAGTCCTTTACGGTGCCGAATTTGCCTCCGACAATTCTTCCGATGCTCTTAAAAAAGCCATAAGCAAAGAAACTTATACATCCGGAAAACATAAAGGCGAAAAAGTATTTACCCCTTTAACCGCCGTATCTTTTTTAATTTTCATTCTGGTGTATTTCCCTTGCGTGGCGGTTTTGGCTGCCGTAAAAAAAGAATCCGGAAGTTGGAAATGGGCGGCGTTTTTGGCCGCATATACGACATCTTTGGCTTGGCTGCTGTCTTTTTTGATATACCGAATCGGAAGTTTGTTTTTAAATTAAATTTTTGATATGATTCAGGAAATATTAACATACATTATAATTTTTGCGGCGGTATTTTATACGATACGTAATTTTATTTCTTTTTTGTTTCCTTCAAAAAGAAAAAATAAATTCATCTGCTCAAAAGGATGTTCGTCTTGTGCCTTTGCCGAAGATGCAGAACTCGCGGCAATTAAATTTAAAAAGTTGCAATAAATGCCCCTTGCTCGGAGACAACATAAAAATCGATGTTGTTTTTCCGGCATGTCGATTTTAAATATTGCAATTCGGAGTATGTATTCGAGGAATCGAATATTATTTTCTTAAAATTAATTCTGTCTTTTATCTCTTTAGGAGTTATATTCGCATTACCCGAAAAAATTATATAATCAACTTCCGTTAAACCTTCAGGGAGCATCAAAGAATCTTTCGTTGTCATCAAAAAAGTTTTATTTCCGAAAGCCGTAAAACATCCGTTTTTGTATAATGTTTTCGAACGATAATAAGGCGTATCCGCCGGAATAAACTTAAAATCACGTTCGTTGATATATCTTCTGTTCGGCTTTATGCCGTATTCAAAATGCTTTATTTTGCGGGCGGGTTTATTACCGATGAAATAATTTTCGCCCCCTCCGATAAAATCGACGGCAATTTCATTTTTAATATTATAAACCGTAACCCCGTAATTTCTTTTACGCATTATCTTTTGATATATACCTGTTCCCGTCCATAAAATAACCGTAATAAGCAATAATTTAACCGTTTTTGCTTTCTTTGTCAAGATAAATGCGGAAAAAAGTATGATGCTTAAATATGCAAATAATAAATCACTGCCGTGAAAACTTATATCTTTTATAACCGAAAAAGGAATTTCCTTGATTGAAAAAACGGATAAATTCATAACTTTTAAAAAGAACTTTAATAATACGGCAAAAATATCCGGAATTACAGGCAGAAAAGAGCTTAAAATTAATAACAACGATGTTACGAGTATTAATGTTGCGGCGGGAATAATAATTAAATTAGACAAGAAGAACAATACCGGAAAAATATGAAAATAATATAAACTTAAAGGAAATGTAGTTATTTGAGCCGCCGCCGATACCGCTGTAAGCGACCAAATATAGTAAAGAACTCTGTTCTTTACCGTAAAAAGCGAAACTATTTCAGGATGAAAAAATATAATACCCGTAATTGCCGCATAAGACAATTGAAATCCTGCATCGGTAATAAGAAAAGGATTTACGGCAAGAAGCACAAATGCCGATGCCGAAACAGAATTATAAACATTTATCTTGTATTTTAATGCTTTCCCTGCTATTATAAACGAAAACATAAGCGCAGCCCTTCTTATTGAAGGGGAAAGCCCGGATATTACGGCAAAACCCCAAACTGCAAAAATCAACAATACGGCTTTAATAATCTTTCCGGTGTTCGACGTTTTAAACTTAACCTTATCGAGAAATCCGAGCAAGAAATTAAAAATCATATAAATAATTCCTACATGCAAACCCGAAACCGCTAAAATATGCATGGCACCCGATGAAGCATAAGATTTTTTCGTATCGTCTTTTAATTCACTTTTATCTCCGAGTGTAAGAGCTTGTAACACGGATAACTCTTTACCTTCTATACCGTATTTTTTGTATATTCTTTCGGCATATTCCCTGCTTGCTTCCGCAAACCTCGATATAATGCCTGTCTGATGTTTCGATATTAATTTATAATCTTTTTCTTTTAAAAAAATTTGTGCCGTTATACCTTTTTCGGATAAATATTTTTTGTAATTAAACTCGTGAGGATTACCGGGGTTCTTAATCTTTCCGAAACTTCCCTTAAAAATTATCTCATCGCCGTATTCAGGTTTATTGTTCCCCGAAAAGTAAACAATAGCACGACTTTTTTCAAGTATAATATTACTGTCGGTTTTGTATATGATGTTTTCAAGAGTGCTTTTATAATAGTTTGACTTTAACGTAACAGGTTCGGAAATAACCGCTTTGCAAACAATAAAATTATCGTAATATTTAAAATCTTTACTTTTATTTATCTCCGTCAGCAAAAAACCCGCAATAAAAAGTGATACGTTTGCGCTTATACCTATTAAATAACGTATCTTGAAATTCTTGATTTCGTAAATATACTTTATTTCAATAAAAAATAAAATTACGGAAACAATAAAAATTATCGTTGCAA
>JAADDR010000192.1 GCA_013153865.1 Chlorobiota bacterium
GCAAAGATGTAGTGAGTCTTTTTAATGCCATTACTATAGAACCTGTTTTTATGTCTTTATGAAGTTCTGCATCTATAAAAGGTTTTATTTTTCTTGCCAAAGAAGATAAATTTATTAATTCGTCAGTTAGCATTTTTATAAGGAAAGGCTGCCGAAGAACCGCAGTTTCGGCTAAAGAAATGATGGTTTTCATGGTTAAGAGTTTTTAAAACGGTGTTAAAAATAACACATTTTTTTAAAAAATGTGAATTATTTCGATTTTTTTGCTCCCTTAAAAAGTATATCATAATTTTATTGACGAAATTATTAATTATATACTAAATTATTTAAGTATGAGAAATTTATTACAAAAAATCACAATGGTTTTAGTGCTTTCCGCATTATTTCAGGGAAGTGTTTTTGCCCAAAAAAACATCAGTAAGCGGATAACCGACGAAAACGGTATTCCGAAATTTATTAAGTTTGAAAAAGCGGTAGATTTTAGCTCTAAGTCTGCCGCTTTGTTAAAAACAAATCTTAATTTAAATCAAGAAGAAGATTTTGTATTAAGCCGTTCAGAAAAAGATAAACTGGGAATGACTAATTACAAATATCAGGAGTATTACAGCGGAATAAAAGTGGAACACGGTATTTATTTTATTCATACAAAAAATGACAAAGCCGTGTCA
Organism: Chlorobiota bacterium; assembly: GCA_013153865.1. GTDB lineage: Bacteria > Bacteroidota > Bacteroidia > Bacteroidales > JAADGE01 > JAADGE01. Next base: position 669 of record JAADDR010000192.1, read on the forward strand.
ATAAACGGTGATTATAAAAGAGTACCCGATAACTTCCCCGTAACACCCGTTTTGTCCGAATCGCAAGCGTTGCAAAAAGCACTTGAATTTGTGGGAGCCGAAGAATATATGTGGGAACGTCCCGAAAACGAAGCTTTTGCAAAAAAAACCGAACCTTCGGGAACATTTTATCCGAAAGGCGAGTTGGTAATAGTTGAAAATAACTTGTCGGAAGATGCATCTGTTCGCAAACAATTAAATTTAGCATATAAATTCAATATTTATGCGGCTCGTCCTTTGAGCAGGGCTTATATATACGTAAATGCTTTAACCGGAGAGGTTGTTATGAGAAACAACATAATAAAAACAGTTTCTGCGGAAGGAACTGCCGATACTCGTTACAGCGGAAGCAAAAACATTACAACCGACAGTTATGACGGTTCTTACAGACTTCGCGATTATACTCGCGGCGACGGTATCATTATTTGGGATATGAATGAAGGCACAGACTATAACTCTGCCGTAGATTTTACCGATAATGACAATAATTGGACATCTGCGGAATATGACAATGCCGACAAAGATAATATATCCATGGAAGCATCTTGGGCTTTTGCAAGTATCTATGATTATTGGAAAAATGTTCACGGAAGAAACAGTTTTGATAATAACGGGGGAGCCATGAATGTTTACGTGCATTACAGCGTAAATTACGATAATGCTTATTGGAACGGCTCTGTATTTACTTTCGGTGACGGAAGCGATACTTATTTCGATGCTTTGGCATGCTTAGATGTTTCGGCTCACGAACACGGTCACGGAGTATGTTCCTATACTGCCGATTTAATTTACTCTTATGAGTCCGGAGCTTTAAACGAAGCATTTTCCGACATATGGGGAGCATGTTTGGAAGCTTATGCGGCACCCGAAAAAATGATTTGGGTAATGGGAGATGATATTGAAAGACGCGACGGACACGACGGTTTGCGTGTATTATCCGACCCTAACGAAGAAGGATTACCCGATACTTATTTGGGAGATTATTGGTGGACAAGAGGATATGATAACGGAGGAGTTCATTATAATAACGGACCTTTCTGTTATTGGTTTTATTTGATTTCGGACGGAGGATCCGGCGTAAACGACAACGGTGATTCTTATTCGGTAAACGGTATAGGTATTCAAAAAGCCGAACAAATTGCTTACAGAATGGAAAGTGTTTATATGACACCGAGTTCAGAATATGCTGATGCCAGAGTATATGCAATTCAGGCAGCAGAAGATTTATACGGAGAAGGTTCTAACGAAGTAGTTCAGGTAACTAATGCCATGTATGCCATAGGTGTCGGCGATCCGTACGACGGAGATACCCCCGATCCGGATACCGAAGCTCCTTCTGCACCTTCCGATTTAACGGCAAGTAATGTAACAAGCTCGTCTGTTGATTTATCTTGGAGCGCATCTGTCGATAATGTAGGCGTATCATCTTACGAGGTTTATAAAGACGGCAGTTTGCTTGCTTCCACAACATCGGTAAATTATTCTGTAACAGGTTTAAGCAGCGAAACAACTTATGAGTTTTATGTAAAAGCTAAAGATGCAGCCGGAAATGTTTCTTCTGCCAGTAATACCGTATCGGTAACAACGGATGCCGTTGACCCGTCAGAAGATTCGCCGATGGTAAGTGCAATTGATCTTACGGTAGCAAGACGCGGTCGCTGGTACACGGGTTATACTACCATTAACGTAAGTTCCGGCGGTAATCCCGTAAGTAATGCTTATGTGGAATTTACATGGTCGGGCGATTATAACGGATCAAGCGACGGATATACCGATTCGTCGGGTAATTTGACCGCATCGGCAGGTTTATCAGGGACAGATATAACGGTTACTATTGATAATATTACCGCATCAGGTTATTATTGGGACAAAGATGCAAGCGAAGTAAGCGAAACATATTCGTCTTTTGCCTACATGCCTTCTGTTGATATTAAAGCCGAGGTATATCCCAATCCGTGTAAAAACGAAGTAAATTTTGTTGTGGAAACCGATAAAGCTTCGGATGCAAGAATAATTTTATTCGATATAAGAGGTAAAGAGGTTGTAAACGAAGTAAAAAGCGTTATTCAAGGATTTAATAATATTGAAATAAATACGGAATCTTTGAAAAACGGAGTTTATTTTTATCGTATATTAACCGGAGAAGGAGTCAGCAGCGGAAAATTCGTTAAATTATAAAATATTTACCGCCGATATTGAGAAAGGCTGCCGTCAGGCAGTCTTTCTTTTTTTAAAAAGAAAAAAATAAATTATGTAAGACCAAAACAATATTACGGAAATAATTGTAATAATACTTGCAGTTTGCATATATTTCGGAACATAATATAATCTTATTTTATGTTTTCCTTTCGGCAGAACAATTCCCGTAAAACCTGTATTTATTCGCTGAAGCGTTGCCTGTTTGCCGTTAACTTCCGCTTTCCATCCTTCGTCGTAAGGTATTGTGAAGAACAGCATCTTGGTTTTCGGCAAATCGATTTTTCCTTCTATATCCGATTGTTTAAATTTTGTTATTTTAAAAGTATCTTGTTTTAAAAGTTCTGTTTTTGCCTTGTAAATATCAAAATTAAATTTTCGGGCAGGCATAATAATATCGGTATCCGAGAGGTTAATTTGTTTAAAGTTTTTTAAATCGATATTGTTATATTCTTTTTCGTAAACGAATCCGCTTAATAATGCAATTTGATTTTTGAAATTTTGTATCGAATATTTTGTTATTATAAGTTGATATTTTCTTGCATTGTCTTTGCCTATGTTTGAAATAATTGCATCGGAAAATGATTTGTAGTCCGGATATTCTTTGTTTAATAAAGGTTTAAGGCGTTCGGTTATCGAAATAAGTTCTTCGGGTTTTACTTTTTGCGAGAGTTCGCGGTATATGCCGTTAAGCGATTGCAGGGTGATGTTGTATTCCGTAAGTTTTTTAAAATCGTTAAAATCCGTGTATTTGTCGTATGTATATCCGAAAGGCAGATAATATTTATTTTTAAGTATTGTTATGCCGTATTTTTCGGCAATTTTTTCAAATCCGAATTTTTCCGATTCCGGATGTTTTGATTTTGACAATATATATTTTACGTTTCCGAAAGTAAGCATCAGCGGGTAATTTATGAAACCGGTTATCCAGCGGGAAGATGTTTCGTCGCCTTCGGCTATAAGTCCGGTTTTTTCGAGGAAACGCACGTAATTGAGTTGGTTAAAAGAAGAATAACTTGACGTTCCGAAATATCCTTGTGCCATTGCATCGTTAAGACTGCCGTGTACGGAATTTCCGGAGCGATAATCTTTTTCTGTTCTGAAGAAAGGTGTTTTGTCGATTTTTTTCAAATAATCGACAACTTTTTCGGTGCCGTCGGCATATCCGGCTTTTGTTTTTAAAAATTCGGCTCCGGTAAGCGGTATTCTTTCGGAATAAGAGCGATACGAGAAATATGAGAGTTCCGTCGCAACGAGAATTATCAGAGCGTAACGCGCGAATGTTTTGTATTTCGGTTTTGACAGGGCAAAAATTAAAATTGCATATATTACGAGAAATAATTCGGCAATATTTCTGATGTCTTTTTGTATTGCGTTTTCGGGCAGCGAGCCGTAAGGAAAAAATAATGCCGCCGTTAGGATTAAAAAAGTTGCGATAAGCAGTTTGATGTTTATTTCAGATGTTTTGCATATTTCGTTAAGGGCATAAATTCCGTAGAACAGCAGAGTAAAAGGTATGAAAAAATCGAATCCGTATCTGAAATAATCGCCCGTAAAAGCGAGTAAGGCATATCTTAAAAGAGGGATGACAAGAGTAAGAATCCAAAAAGAGATGAACAGTGCAAACGTTATTTTTTTACGTTTGTTAAGATGAATAAAAATTTGCGGCACCAGCAGTAATGTTAATATTCCGATATAAAACAGCGGTGCTTCGAGATAGTTGAACCATCCGGCAAAGTTGCTGCCGCTGCCGAGAATATCGACGGAAAAGAACCGGAGTATTGTTGATGTTCCGAGATTTGTATGTTCCACAAGTGTTTGTCCGGAGCTTAACAGTTTGTCGTAAGAAGCGTTTCCGGCAACTCGCGGGCTGTCATACATTTTTATTAATGATTTTGAAAATGCGTAAAAGTTCATCATTAATCCCGCAAAACCGAGAAGAATCATTTTTCCGGTAAGTTTCAGGTAGTTTTTTACGCTGTTTTGTTCGGAAAAATATCTGAAAAGAGAGTATAAGAACAAAAAAACGGTATATATGAATAATACAAACGGATTTCCGGAAAGCCAGATTACCGCGAAAGGGAAAAAATACCAATGTTTTTTCAGGTATAGTTGCTCGAAAGCAAAAAGCAAAAACATTGCTTTAAATATATGCGAAGAAAAGTCCCAACCGGCACCCGCAACCATGTATCCGGAGAAAGCAATAAGCAAACTTCCGGTAAAAGCCGGAAATCGTTTTATCGATAATGTTCTGAAATATAGAAAAGCAACTGCGGCGGTTCCCAAGAAATAGAAAATAAAGATTTTTAAGAATCTTCCGAAAACAAAATAATTGACACCGCCGATGTTTGCTCCGGCATAATCCGTAAGTTGTCTGATAATACCGTACGGCTCGGTTGCAATTCCGGTAATGTATTTATCGCCGATTCCTTTATAAAAAGACCATTTTGCAAAAAATCCTTCTTTAAGCATGTTTATTTTATGAACTATTGCCGGGTAATTTTGGTTTATGCTGTCGCTTCCTATGTCTTTAAAGAAAAAAAGATATTCGCCTGACATGTATTTGCCGAAAGCAATAATGCCTGTTAAGGTTGCCAGAGCAATAAGTGCGGTTAAGTTAAATATTTTGTTTTCGGGAATGGATTTTTGCGTTTTTTTAATCGGTTTATATGTTTTTTTGCCGGAATTTTTTTTGCTTCTTTTCATTATTTGCGGATTAATACCGTTTTTTTTTTGATGATATTCAAAAATATGATATTTATTTTTAAAAATAAAAATTGTCGGTGATATATTTTATATTTGTATGCGATAATGAGTTTTGTAAAAAAAATAAGGGGTAAGATTTACTCGGTTTCCAAAAAAGCCGGAGATCGTTTGGGTTTTGATTTACCGTATTTTGTGGAGAACGGTTTTTGGATGTTGCTGAATCAAGGTGTTGTTATGTTAAGCGGGTTGCTTACTTCGGTATTGTTTGCGCGTTTGTTTGATAAGTCTGTTTACGGTAAGTATCAGTTTGTATTGTCTCTTATCGGATTTATTGCTTTTTTTTCCGTTCCGGGATTAAATGCGTCTTTGATAAGGAGCGTGGCCGGAGGTTATGACGGAGACTATCGTTCGGCGGTTCGTTTTTCGTTTGTTCGTTCTTTATTCGGAAGTCTTATTTTATTTTTTGCGGCTTTTTATTATTTGCATTATTCTTCCGATGAAAATATGTTTTCGGTTTTGCTTGTTGCGGCATTGTTTTTTCCGTTTATGAAAGCACCGGACAAATGGCAGGCGTTATTTAAAGGGAAATCTCTTTTTGATGAGTTTACCAAAAGAACGGCGGTGCAGACTGTTGCGAGGACATTGCTTATTATTGTCGCCGTTTTGTTTTTTCCGGATAAATTGCTTCCGGTATTTACCGCTTATGTTTTCGGAACGGCTTTTTTTCATGTTTTATGGTATTTTGAAAGTTTAAAATTTATCGAAAACGACAAAAAAGGCAAAGACACTTTTACATACGGTATTTTTTTGACTAAATTGGGTGTTTTAAATACTTTGGTAAATCATTTCGACAAGATAATAGTAGGATTACTCGATATAAAGATGCTTGCTGTTTATTCCGTTTCTTTGAGTCTTGTAAACGTTATTAAAAATTTTATAAAAAGTGTCAGTGCCGTAACATTTCCGAAGTTTGCCGGACGCAATGCCGATTTAACTTTATTTCAAATGTTTTTGATATTTGTTGCGGGGTTTTCGGCAGCTGCCGTTTCTTACTTTTTTGCCGATGATATTATACGGTTGCTTTATACCGATAAATATTCGGAGTCCGTAAAATATTTTAAGTTTTTCGTGTTGATTATTCCCTTATTTGCTTTGAGTTCCGTTTTGTCGAAAAAAATATTGGCTCAAAAAGAAGAGCGTAAATTAGTTTTACTGAGAGTTCCGGTTCCTTTACTTACGCTTATTTTGTCGGTGTCGGTTTTTGTTGTAAGCAAGCGAACGGAGTATTTTATTTTAACAAAGTTTTTTTTGTACCATATTTTGAATTTTGCGGTTTTAATATTACCTGTTAAAAAGAAAAAATAAGTGTCGCCGGGTTTTGTGTGTTTTAAGTTGCTTTTGTTCGTATGTGCGGCAGCGGTATTATCGCAAAGTTTTATTCAGATTGCTTGTAAATTTTAACCACCTGTTTATGCTTCGTCTTGTTCCTCGCCCGTGGTGTATGAATATAAGCTCTCCGCGGTCGTCGAAAGAATATCTCCAGTAATTTTTTTTGCGACTCAGCATCCATCTCAGGTTTTCCCATTTTTTGCCCGCTTTAATTACAAATTTGTATCGGTTTTTAAATTCTTTTTTTGATATTGCGAGTTTTCCGAATATTATTGCGTTACCGATTTTTTCTATTTCGTGTTTGCTTGTTCCGGCTATGTCGAAAGGTGTTTTTTCGAGACCTTTTGTTCCGCCGAACGATGCCGCCGCAAAAACTTTTTTGCCTTTTGTTGTTTCTTCGTAAATAAATGCTTCTCCGGAGTCAATCCAATCGCAGGGCAGTTTCAGATTTTTTTCTTTTTTCAGAGAGCATAATTTTTTTAAGAAATCATTTTTTTCAATGTAATGATTTTTGTCGTACAGCAGCCAGTCCGTTTCGGAGTTTTTCAGCATTTTTCGGTCTGCGAGCATACATCCCGTAAAAGGTATTACGTGTCTTTGGGTAAAAGATGCAATGCGAATTTCGTCGTTAAGTTTTGATATAAGAAATTCGAGAAAATCTTTTTTCAGGGCAATCATGTCGTTATGGCTGAAAAAAACATATTCGGATTTTGAGAAGTAAAGTCCCGTCGCCGCCGAAACGGACATGCCGTATGATCCGGTACCGTAAACGGGATGTGTTATTTTACGGTCTTCGATTAAAATTTTGCTTACTTTTTCGTGATTTATGAGTTTTTCGAATATTTCCGGTTTGCCGGAAGATTCTACGATAATAATGTTTACCGGTATTTTATCTTCGAGCAGGATATAATTTAGAGCGGTTGCGTTGCTTAATTCCGGTTTGTCGTAGCCGTTTATGATTATATCGACTTTTGCGTTTTCGTTAAGATGCAAATCGTGACATATTTCAAATGTTTCGGGTAATATGTTTAATGCTTCTTTTGTTTTAAAGAGTTTGTTTGTTTGTATTTTTTCTTTTGTCATTTTATATTATTTCGGGATAAATTTGTTTTACAAAGTCGTCGTTTTTTACGATTTTGATAAAATTTTCGTAGTCTTCGGGTTTTTCGTAGTTCGAAGTTTTGTTTTTTATTATTTTTTGCAGAGTTTCCGGTTTAATGCCGGAATTTAAAAAATTAATGATTTTTTTTAAAGTTTTTTCTTCTTTTAAGTTTTCGTATTTTATGAGTAAACTTTGTTTCGGATATTCAGCGGGAGTTTCCGTTAAAAGTTTCGTAAAGTTTTTCCATACTTCAAAAGCCGTAAGCAGATGCATGTTAAATTCCGAATCGGGACGTTTTTTTATTTTTTGCAGCCAGCGTTTTTGTTCAAAATAATAAATACTCATGCATACGTCAATCGGATTTCGCAAAATTATAAGATATTTCGCATCGGGAAATACTTTTGACCAAAGCGGCAAAAAAATAACGGTTCGCGGGTCTTTAAACCCCCATTCGGGTAATTTTCCGGTAAGGAAATATTGTAATGAATGTTTTATGCCGAAAAATTTCAGGTAAATATCTTTATTTATTATTTTTTTCAGTTGTTTTGATTTTTTGTTTAAATATTCTTCGTTTTTGAGATTTTTTAAGGTATTTTCAAAGAAATAAGCGTCGGAGTCGTTTTCTTTCAGCAGTTTTTTGTTTATGTTAAAGAAGAATGTTGCTTCTTTGTTAATGTTTTGGTTTATTCCCGTAAAAATACCGGCTTTTGCAAAAAGTTTTGACATTAAGGTTGTTCCGGAGCGATGTACACCGAGAATTATGTACGGATTATTTTTGTATATTTTATTCATAAAAGTTTAGCCCTTAACTGCTGTTACATACATATAAGAATAAAGGTCGTTTGTTCTTTTTGACTTTTTTAGAAACGGATTTTTGAAAAATACAGCTTTTATGTAAAACAGATATTTATTTAATCGTATTTTCCGGTAAAAGATTTTTAATGATTTTCTGTATTTAAGCAGGTCATATAATTGATGGCTTAAAATAATATCTGCGTTTGAAAAATATTTATTGAAAAGATTTTTAAATTCTTCGGGAAAAAATTCGTGTTCATGCATTTTATCTATGGGCTTCTCAGTATATCGTACAGGGGTTCCGAAGATTATAATTGCATTATGTTTTGCCGTTCGTTTTGCTTCTTCAAGCATTTTTTCGGGATATTTTACGTGTTCTATTACATCTGAAGAAATTATGACATCAAAAAAGTTATCCTGAAAATTTGTTTCGTAAACTCCGGACTTAAAGAAGTTACCTTCGGGAATTTTATTTTTTGCCGTTTTTAATGCTTTTTCGGATAAATCTATCCCGTAAATATTGAATTTATATTCGGGGATGTGTTTTTTTATAAGAAAGGTAAGTACGCCGTCACCGCATCCCATATCAAGCAAATTCAGATTTTGATTTTTGCAATCTTTATTTTTTAAATCTTTTTTTAATAAAAATACTTGTCTGATATATCTTGCATATACATAAGCGTTAAAAGTAAAAGGATTATTCTTATTGATTTGCTTATAATGATAGTCTTCTCCTCTTATTTCGTATTTATTAAATATTATTTCTTCAGACATGGTTATTTTTTTGCAATTATAAAATATCCGCCGTGATAATTTCCGAATTTTCGGTGCTTTTTTACAAAATCGGTATTATCAATTTTTTTTATTAAATCAAAAACCGGAAAAAATAAGTAACCGAAATGTTTTATTCCGAACGGAAGAGATTGTATAAAGGTTCGTTGCATTTCGGTAAAAACGGTAAAAAAACGTCCGTTTATTTCCGTATTTTCAATTTCAAAATTATTTTTTTTCAATTCTTTTTTCCATTTTGTTAATGTCCAACGTTGAAAATCGTAAGGGTCTGCATGAACCGGATATAAAAACGGTACCGATAAAATAAGTTTTCCTCCTTTTTTTAATATGCGATAGCATTCCGAAATACCTTTGTTTATTTCCTCGACATGTTCGAAAAGTTCCGTTGCATTTACGACGTCGATACTTTCGGTTTCGAGGGTATGCATATCGGCAACGTCAAGAACAATATCCGGATTATGTTTTTTTTCGATGTCGGCAAAAATCCATTTATCGACTTTGTTTTTTGGCTTGTTAAATTTGCCTCTGTCTCTTCCGCCTATATCCAAAACGATACCTTTGTATTCCGATTGATACTTTTTTTGAAGTTTGTCTAATTCTTTTCTTCTGTAAGTTGTTTTAAAATAATATTTAAAATCGGATATTTTCATTTTAAAAATATATTTCCGTAAATTTTGTAAAAAAACATGATTATTTCAGTCGTAAAAATATAAAGCGGTTCGGTTTTTTCGTAAAGTTCGGGTAATTATTTTTTATAAGTTCGTAATAAGGTTTATGTACCGACAGAATGTTTGCCGATAAGATTTTTTCTGTTGCGGATATTTGGTCGAGCCGGTTGTTTATTGTTGTTGCCGGCAGTCCGTTAACGGTAGGGATTGTCAGTATATCGGAAAATTTTATGTTCGGGAAGTTGCCTGTTTGTTTTATGTATTGTCCGGATGTCAAGATATAATATGTTTTGCGATTTTTTGAATAAGAATGTTTTTATGTAATATAAATTTGTCGGAAGCCGAAAGTTTTTTCGCATCGGTTTTGTTTTCGTAAACGGATTGTATAAATTTTATGTATTTTTCGCCTGTTTGGTATATATCCGGCAGGTTTATGTTTGTTTGAAATTGTTGGTAATTATCGTTAATTTTATTTAAGATTTCGAATATTTCGTGTTTTTTGTTAAAAGTAAGCCCTCCTTTTCCGATTATTTCGGGATGACCGCCGTCGTTAAGGGCAGCGGCGGGTAATCCGCAATGCATGGCTTCGATGAGTGCGTTTGAGCAGGGGTCGTTTTTTGATGCCGTAATAAATATGTCGTGTTGTTTTAAGATTTTTGCAAGTTGCCTGCCCGGAAGCGGTTTAATGTGTTTTATGTTTTTAAACTCGAAAGGCGAATTTCCGCAAAATGTCATTTCGTATTTTGTAAAGTCGAGATTTTCGTCAAGAAATTTATACGTGTCAAATCCTTTGTTGATATTTGCGGACCAACTTGTTGCAATTATTTTTGTTTTGCGGTTTTTGTTAAATTCCGGTTTGTTTTTTTTATTGAAAATTTCCGGATCGGGAGCATTAATTATTATTGTTTTGTATTTTTTTGCTTTTATGCCTGCTTCGATGTTTTTTTGTTCGGACCATTTTGACTGAAAAATGCTTGCATCGGCTATTTTATCGTTAAACGAGTAAATAAGTTTGTCGAGCATCATATTGTTGTTTCGTATTAAAAAAACGGGTCCGTCGATTCTGTGTATGAATGTTTTTTGCGGAAATTTTTTTTTCAGATTTACGAGTTTGTTGATGTTATGATGACTGTTGAACAGTATTGCATCGGCAAGTTCGGGTTTCTCCGAATATATTCCTTTGTTTTCGAAATAATTTTTGAGAGCTTTCAGAAAATTGTTTCCTCCTCCGTAGGGTTTGTCGATAAACGGGAAAAATATGTTTATTTTCATCAGTTTTGTTTAAGCAGATGTTCGTAAATTTTTTCGAGCTTTTTGTCGAGTATATCCGGGTTTGACAGGTTTGTGCATATTTCGTATTGTTTCTCGGTATCTTTTATTCTTGTGTTTTTATTTTTATCAAAATTAACTACGAAATTAAAAACGGCTTTTTTATATGATTCGGTATCGCGAAAGATGTTTTTTTCGAGCAGAAAATCGCTTGCCAATCCTGCATCGGTGCTGAAAATATTTGTTTTTAAAGATGTTGCTTCCTGTATTGCTTTGGGTCCGCCTTCGGATTTTGAAGTTATGAGATAAAGGTCGGTAATGCGATATAAGTCGGGCATTTTATCGTAAGACAGCGCATTTATGTTTATGTCGTCGGAATATGTTTCTTTTCCGAGGTAATAAAACGGTATATTGATTTTTTTGCATCTGTTAATGATATAATGTCTTCTCGGACCGGATAAAAAAAGTATGAATTTGTCTTTCGGCAGGTCTTTAAGAAGTTCGATAATTAGATCCGGATTTTTTTGCCATTTGGGTTTGTTTAAGTCGGTTCCGAGCGAATCTCTTTGAAAAGAGCCGATTATTACTTTGTCGTCGAATAAGTTTTTCGGGATTTTATATTTTTTGAGAATTTCGGCTTTGTTTGTGTTTTTCTTAATTTTAAATAAATCGAAATTCAGGTAGTAAGGCATATGAAAAACGTTTTCGGAATGTTTTTCGAGTATTTTTTTTTGTTTTGTCGAAGGAGCAATCCAAGCCGTTGCATATTTGTTTGCTTTTGAAAATTCGTTTTTCAGGAAGAAATTTTCGTTTTCCGGGTCTATGAAATTAGATGCAAAGAGTATAATGTTTTTTTTAAACCGCAGCGGAAAACTTGTTTTTGTCAGAAAATAATTCCACCAGACGTTGTGTATAATATCTGCCGATATGATATTTCCGGTTTGTTTTATGTTAAGACGTAAGAGAGCTTTTTCGATGTCGTTTCGTGTAGTATCGACCGCCCAACCTTTTCCGTCTTTTCCGTTGATGAATATTTTCATGAGTTGTGTTTTTTAAAAATAAGAAGAACGGAGTGAGACGAAAATCTTCCGAAAATGAAAGATATTGCAAAAGATGCGGCTTTTGCGGGTAATGTTCTTCCGTCGAAAATTTTTTGTAAAGGTTTTTTCAATAATTTAATTTCGTCTTTAAGACCTTTAATTCCTGATAAATGTTGCTTGGCAATTAAATCGAAACCTGTATTTTTTATGTCTTTTATTACTTTATTTTCGTCAAGAGCAAACTGAAAGAAATTTTTAATATCGTTTCGGTTGTTTGCCCATTGCGGATATTTGCCTTTTTTTGCTTTGATTTTGCGCAACATATTCATATGCGGAAAAGTAACGAACAAATATCCTGCGGGTTTTATTACTCTGTGCATTTCGGTTAATATTTCGTTATAACCTGAGTAAAAATGTTCTATTACGCCGAACGACCAATATCCGTCGAAACAGTTATCGGGGAAATTAAGTTTACGAACATCGCCTAAGCGTATATCAAGTTCGGGTTTTTTGCTGTTTACGGTTTTTACTGTTTCCGGTGCGAAATCTATACCGATTACTTTATATCCTGATTTTTGCAGTTTAAAAACCTGTTGTCCTGTTCCGCATCCGCCTTCGAGTATAAGACTGTTTTTCGGCAGGTATTTTTTTGTTGTATTTACGGCATAATCAAATTTAGAGATTTTTTTCGGGTATAGTTTTTCTATTGTGTTTTTATTCCAATGTGTATCCCAATATTTTGCATCGGAAGTTTTTCCGGTATAAACGAGTCTGTTATTTTTTTTATCGTAATATACTTTCATTTTTGGGTTTTCACTATTTCTGTTATGGTTTCGGCAAAGATTTCGGGGTTATGATTTTTTTTTGCCGAGTTTAATGCTGCTTCCGACATTTTTCTTAATTTCTCGGTATCTGTTATGCAAAGTTTTATTTTTTGGTATAAGTCGTTTTCGTTTCCTGCTTTAAATACGCAGCCGTTTATGCCGTTTTCGATATAACAGCTTGTTCCGTTTTCGTCGGAGCAGATTACGGGCAGAGCATTTGCCGCCGCTTCGGTAACCGAATATGCCGCCGGTTCTTTTCGGCTCGGTAATACGAATAAATCGTGTTTGCGATATTCGTTTTTCATTTCGGGATAGGGTATATCGGTTTTGATATTTACCGTTTTTGCAAGATTATGTTCGTTTATGTATTTTTTTACCGTTTTATGTATTTCCGGGTTTTGTATTTCGCCGGCTAAGGTAAGTTTTACGGCAAATCCGTCTTTTATCAGGCGTTCGGTTACGTTTAACAGAAGCAAATGGTCTTTTCTTTTTACGAATTTTCCTACGGAAATTATTTTTATGTTTTTGTTTTGCGGTTTTTTGTTTGCCGAACCGGAAACGGGATATACGAAAGGTATGTAATATATGTTTTCGATACCGGATTTTTTAAAAACGTCAAAATTTGTTTTTACGGGCGTAACGTAAGCAAAAACTTTCAGATATT